>CADCUA010000302.1 GCA_902805755.1 uncultured Lysobacter sp. | reverse complement strand
GCCCGAGCTCGTGCGCGAGATCGTGCGCCGCGGCCACACCCTGGGCAACCACAGCTTCAGCCATCCGCAGGCGTGGTTCTGGGCGTTGCCGCCTGCGCGCATGGCAGCGGAGATCGCGCGCAACCAGCAACTGCTGACGGAACTTACCGGCACGGCGCCGCGCTGGTTCCGCGCGGTGGTCGGCATGGCGAACCCGTTCGTGTCGGCACCGCTCAAGGCGCACGGCCTGACACGCGTGGCATGGTCCGCGCGCGGGTTCGATGCGGTCGCCGCCGATCCCGCGTCGACGGTCGCGCGCATCGAACGCGGGCTGCACCCGGGCGCGATCGTGTTGATGCACGAAGGTGCGCGGCACGGCCGCAATCTTGAAACGCTCGCGCTGCTGCTGCAGCGGTTCGATGCGCTGGGTTATCGGACGGTGCTTCCCGAAGCACTCGAGTTGCAGGCGGAGCAGACGCACGCCGCGGCGCCGGTTATTTCAGCCTGATCACGAGAGGTTGCCGCGTGCTTACGCAGGCCGCGTCGCGACCACGCGCCAGTTGTTGAACGGCGTATTGCCGTACAGCGGCATGAATTCCGACACCAGGCCGGCCGCATCGAAGCGCGCACGCAGCTCGTCCACGTCGGGATAGCGCGTCGGCGCGGCATTCATCCAGCCCAGCACGCGCGAGAACACGTCCACCGCGCGCGTGATGCGTGCGCGCTCGCTGCCATCGGCGAGCCCGGTGCGGATCACCAGCCTCGCGCCCGGCGTCAGCATCGCGATCGCCGCATCGACCGCGCGCGCCTGCGCGTCGGGCGGGATGAACTGCAGCACGTCGAGGATCGCAACGCTGCCGCGGTGTGCGGGGATCGAGCGCGACAGATCCATCGCCTCGAACGCAACGTCGTGCAAGCCAAGGCGCGCCGCACCGTCGCGCGCGCGCTGGATCTTTGCGGCATCGCTGTCGACACCGCGATACGGCATGTGCAACCCCGCCGCACGCAGCGTGTGCGCGAGCAGGCCCAGCCCGCAGCCCATGTCCAGCAGCGGTGCATCGCAGCCGCGCAAGGCATCGCACACGCCCGCATACAGCGGATCGCTGCCGAGCTTGGCGCGCGTGTAGTAGTAATCCCAGCGGCTCGCGAAGCGCCCGGCAGGCAGGAAGCCGCGCGCGATCGCGTGCGCCGCATCGCGTGGCAGCGGTCGGAAGACCGAAGGACTCACGGTGCGAGCAGTCGCTGCGCGACCGGTGCGACCTGTTGTGTCCACAACGCATACATCGCGCCCGACGGATGCAACCCGTCCTCGACCAGCATCACAGGCTCGGCGCCGCGCTTGCGGCTGACCGGGGTGATGTCGACGAACGCGATGCCACGCGCGGCGCAGATTTCGCGCGCGACGGCGTTGTACGCGTCGAGCTCGGCCGCGATGCGGCCCGGGTCGCGCGCCTGTTTCACGGCGAACGGCGTGACGCCCCAGTCGGGAATCGACACAACCACCACGCGCGACTCATTGCCGTGCGCCAGCTTCACCGCGCGATCGAGCACCTCGGTGAACTCGCCGCGGTAATCGGCCACGCTGCGCCCGCGGTACTGGTTGTTCACGCCGATCAGCAGCGTCACGAAATCCCATTGCCCCAGTGGCTCGGCCGCATTCACCGCCGCCATCAGCTCGTCGGTGGTCCAGCCGGTGGTGGCGATGATGCGCGGATCATCCAGCGCGATGCCCTGTTCGCGCAGCGCATGCGCGAGCTGCACCGGCCAGCGGCCTTCGTGCGCCACGCCTTCGCCGATCGTGTAGCTGTCGCCCAGCGCGAGATACGAATGCGTCATGCGGTCGTCCATGGTCGAATGATGTCGGGCGCAGCCGGCCAGCGCTGCAAGAGCGATCGCCGCGGCCAGCAGCGCATTACGCCACGGCGGCATGGCGCGCGGATCCCTGTTCGGCGTAACGATCGAGCACGCGTTCGATGCGCGCGAATACCTCGCGCATCGCGTCCGGTTGCGGCAGCAGCGTCACGCGGAACTGGTTGCGCTGGTGGCTGTTGAAGCTGGTGCCGGGCACGACGAGCACGTTCTCGGTCTCGAGCAGATCGAGCGCGAACGCGTAATCGTTGAAACCTTGCGCAGCCGCGCCGGTGACGGTCGGAAAGCCGTACAGCGCGCCGCCCGGCGTCACCAGCTCGAGATGCCGGCTCGCCTGCGCGCTTTCGATCAGCGCACGCCGGGTTTCATACAGCCGCCCGCCGGGCGTGCACAGCGTGTTGATCGTCGCTTCGCCATTGAGCGCGGCCTCGATCGCGAACTGGCCCGGCACGTTCGCGCACAGCCGCAGCGCGCCGAGCAGGTCCATCGCGTGGTGGTAATCGCCGATCGCAAGCGGATCGCCGCTCAGCATCGCCCAGCCGATGCGCCAGCCGCAGGCGCGGTAGACCTTGCTCAGCCCGCCGAAGCTCAGGCAGGGCACGTCGCCGGCGAGCGGCGCGAGCGGCTGGAACTGCGCGCCGTCGTAGACGATCTCGTCATAGATCTCGTCCGACATCAGCAGCAGCTTGTGCTTGGCGGCGATCGCGACGATGCGTTCGAGCAGCTCGCGGGGATACACCGCGCCGGTCGGGTTGTTCGGGTTGATCAGCACGATCGCGCGCGTGCGCGGCGTGACCAGCGATTCGATCTCGTCCGGGTCGGGCAGAAAGCCGTTTTCCGTGCGGCAGTGGTAATGCACCGGGCGGCCGTCGTTGAGGATGGTCGCGGCGGTCCACAGCGGGTAGTCGGGCGAGGGCACGAGCACCTCGTCGCCGGGATTGAGCAGCGCGCGCAGCGACAGGTCGATCAGCTCGCTGACGCCATTGCCGATGAACACGCGCTCGGGCGAGGCGTTCGGCGTGCCGCGCTTGCGGTGGAACGCGGCGAGCGCCTCGCGCGCGGCCGGCAGGCCCTGCTGGTGCGTGTACGGGTCGGTGTCGTGGATGTGGTCGGCGATCGCGCGCTGCAGGTGCTCGGGCGCGCGGAAGCCGAATGCACCCGGGTTGCCGATGTTGAGCTTGATCAGCGTGCGGCCCTGGGCCTCGAGTTCGCGCGCGCGGCGGGCGAGTTCGCCGCGGATTTCATAGCGC
>CADCUA010000301.1 GCA_902805755.1 uncultured Lysobacter sp. | reverse complement strand
CACATCGAACGTCGCCGGGACGGCCGCGTTCGTGTGGTCGTCGGTCGCGCTGCAGGTGACGACGGTCTTGCCTAGTTCGAACGTGCTGCCCGCTGCAGGTGTACAGATCGCGTCGCGCTTGCCGTCGATCAGATCGAGCGACGTCGCGACGTAGCTGGCCACGGCGCCGTTCGGGCCGGTGGCTTCCAGCGCAAACGACTGCGGCACGCTGACGGTCGGGGCGGTGGTGTCCACCACGCTTACATTGAAGCCGTTGCTCGCGGCGTTGCCAGCTGAATCGGCTGCGCTGCATTCCACGCGGACGGTCTCGTCCAGCGCGAACAGGCTGCCGGACACCGGGGCGCAGGTCGGCGCGAAGTCGCCATCGACCGCGTCCCATGCCTTGACCGAATATGGCACGGTTGCGCCGGCTGCGGAGGTGGCTTCGGCCTCGATGTCCAGCGGCACGTCGATCCGGGGCGCGGTGACGTCCTTGATGAAAACAGTGCACGTGGCGGTGTCGGAGGCACCGTCGGCATCCTTGACGGTGAGGCGGAACGGCACGTCACCGGCCTGCAGGAAACCCAGGCTAGGTGCCTTGAAGGCGATCGAAGCGGTGTCCCAGGTTTGTCCGTCGACAACCGGCACCTCAGGCAGGCTGGCGGTCTGTTCCCAGCGATACGTTAGCGGGCGACCTTCCGGATCGGACGACGCGCCGCCGTTGAGCGTTACCGACTCACCTTCGTTCACCTCAAACGGGCAGCTTGCCTTCGCCAGGGGTGCACGATTGATCCACTCGATGTTGACCGTGACTTCGGTGCGGTCGCTTAGGCTTCCATCCGAAACCGTCAATTCAAAGCGCATCGACTCGGTGTTGTTCACAACCGGCGCCGAGAACGAGGCAATCGCCTTGTCGGCATTGGTTAGCGTTACCACCGGGCCGGAGAGTTGCTTCCACTCGTAGCGCAGCGTGGTGCCAGGATCGGTATCGAAGCTGCCGCTCGCGTCGAGTTCGACGGAGGCGCGTTCGCGCACGGTGTTCGGCGTGGCCACGCCCACCGCGCGCGGCGCGGTGTTGCTGATCGGATTGTGTGCATCAGTGATGCGGAAGACGATGTCCTTGGACTTCGTGCCACAGGTAGCGCTGACGGTCAGGCGCAACACCGCTTCCCGGCTCGAGGTCACGTTCGGCGCGGTCACGGTGACCTGCGACGTATTCGCGCCGTCGAGCTTCACCGTCGGACCGCTGACCTGTGTCCAGAGGTAGGTGCCGCCCTGATTGGTCTTGGGCGAAGAGCCATTGGCGTTGATGTTATGCGTGGACGGCGTCCAGCCTGACGTCGTCTGGGTGAAGTCGGGCAGCGTGATCTGATCCGCACCGCTGGTCTTGATGTCGACACAATTAGCAGCGGCGGGCGCGGCGTAACTGCCGATGGCCAGCGCCACGGCCAGCGAAAGCGATGCCCGGGCGGGCATGGACGAAAAATTCATGAGTGTTCCCCCTGGGTCCCGACCGAGCCGGCGGGGACAGGGTGCGAACGTTAAGGGCGCGTGACGCGACCGTCATCACCCAGATAGGTGAGATTCAGGTTTATTCGTTGATCAGGTCTGCTACCAGGGCGACCAGGGCGGCCTGGGTGTTGGTGTCGGTCTTGTGCATTGCGGCCTTCAGCTGGGTCCGTACGGTGTGGATCGACTTGCCGGTGCAGCGCGCAAACTTGTCGATCGAACCGATCGCGTAGAGGCCGAGCGCGCATTCAGCCTCCTTGCGCGTCATCTGGAAGCGCTCGCTCAGCCGCGCCAGCCCGTCGTCGGCCGAGATCTTCTCCTGCATTTCCAGCAGCAGCAGGTGCGAGACCGGCAGGTCGGGACTGGCGCCGAAATCCAGCGCCTGCACCAGCACCGGAGCCACGCGCGCGTCGGGCGAGATCAGGGTGGCACGATGCCGGTGACGCGGTCCCGTGGCCAGCGCCAGCTCGACTGCCCGGAAAAGTTCGGTGGCGTTCGCCGCACCGGCCGGCAGCAGCACGCCTTCGCGCATCGGCAGGATATTGCTCGATGCAAGCCGCCCCAACGCGGCGGCATTCGCATGCCAGATGCGCAGTTGCGGACCCGGCACCACGAGCGCCAGCGCCTGGGGTATGACGTCCAGCGTGGCCGCCAGGCTGCGCGCGAATGCGATCCAGCGAAGCGCGTCGGCGCGATCTTCGCGCCGGACCCGGCGTTCGGGTTGCTGCTGTACGCCGTCCTCGGTCATCGTCGCTCCTTTGGCTGCCCTCGACGATAGCGTTCACGCGGCCGGTTCGCGAGTGTTTACAGCTCGCGGGTGAACAGGGTGCGCGAGGATGGGGTAGACCGGTGATCCGGTGGCGGACGCATGCGGGCGAACTGATAAAGTCGAGCGGCTGACCGCAGGAGAGCGCATGAACGCCATCGTCAACGACATCGTGGTCGAGCCCGCAGGCGACGAACGCATCGTCGCTGCACTGCTCGAAAAAGGCCGCCTGAAGGACGCCGACCTCGTGCGTGCGCGCCGGCTGCAGGCCGAGACCGGCGGCGATCTGCTCGCGCTGCTCGGCCGCCTGGGCCTGGTGTCCGAGCGCGACCACGCCGAAACCGTCTCCGACGTGCTCGGCCTGCCGCTGGTCAGCGTGAAGGACGCGCCGGAGCTGCCGCCCGAAGGCGTCGCGCTCACGCAGAAATTCATGAAGCAGTTCCACGTCTGCCCGCTGATGGAAACCGAGCAGACGGTCGACGTGCTGGCCGCCGACCCGCACGAGGCCTACACGATCGACGCGGTGCGTCTGGCCACCGGCCGCGAGGTGCGCGTGCACGTGGCGCTGCGCTCGGAGATCGACGATCTGATCGAGCGCTGGTACGGCCAGGGCCGCAGCGCGATGGGCGCGATCGTCGAGACCGCCGAAGGCGAGACCGGCGACATGGACGATGTCGAGCACCTGCGCGATCTCGCGTCCGAAGCGCCGGTGATCCGGCTGGTGAACCTCGTCATGCAGCGCGCGGTCGAACTGCGCGCGTCCGACATCCATATCGAACCCTTCGAGAACCGGCTGAAGGTGCGCTACCGCGTCGACGGCGTGCTGATCGAAGGCGAAAGCCCGCCGGTGA
>CADCUA010000300.1 GCA_902805755.1 uncultured Lysobacter sp. | reverse complement strand
CCCCGCTCACGCCCATCCCCATCCCGACCGATGCCGATCGCGCGGCCGCGTTCCCGTCCGCGAAAGGGCACGCGGCGCATGACCGCGCGGTGCACTCGTACTGGCTGGCCGACCGGCTCGAGTGGCAGGACACCGAGGAGGGCAGCCTCGGTTGGGAAGGGCTGGCCTGGATCGGCGGCGATATCCACCGCCTCTGGTTGCGCACGGAAGGCGAAGCCAGCAGCGGGGAAGTCGAGCATGGCGATCTCGAGGTGCTCTACGGGCGCAGCGTGTCTGCTTGGTGGGACGTCGTCGCTGGCGTGCGCCATGACTTTGGTGAAGGGCCCTCGCGCACGTATGCGGCCTTCGGCGTGCAAGGCCTGTCGCCCTACAAGTTCGAGGTTGAAGCCACTGCGTATGTCGGCACGGGCGGACAGACCGCGGCGACGTTTGAGGCCGAGTACGACACGCTGATCACCAACCGCCTGATCCTGCAGTGGCAGGCGGAGGCGACGTTCTACGGGAAGGACGATGAAGCCGTAGGCATCGGCTCGGGCCTATCGACTATCGAAGCCGGTGCACGACTTCGCTACGAGTTCAGCCGCCGGTTTGCGCCTTACATCGGTGTCCAGTTCGAACGCGCATTCGGCGGTACCGCCGACCGTCGTGAAGAGCACGACGAGGCCGTGCGCGACACGCGCCTGGTCGCCGGCATCCGTTTCTGGTTCTAGGGAGAGAACACCATGCAAACCACCCGTCGAAGACTGACGGTCATGACCGTGGTTGCAGGCGTCGCGATCGCGCTGCTGCTACTGGGCGTCTTTGCGTTCGTCCGTGCCGGCATCTACAACGTCGGCGCAGACGACCCGCACTACCCGATGACCACTTCGTTGCTCGCCCAGGTTCGCGATGCTTCAATCGAAGCCCGCGCACGGCGGCTCGAGGCTCCCCAGGACCTGATGAGCGAAGAGCGCATCATTCAGGGCGCGGGCAACTACGCCGCGATGTGCACGCAGTGCCATCTCGCGCCGGGCATGGGCCCGACCGAGCTGTCCAAGGGACTGTATCCGGCGCCGCCGGACCTGACCAAGCAGACGGTCAACGCGGCCGAGGCGTTCTGGGTCATCAAGCACGGCGTCAAGGCCTCCGGCATGCCCGCGTGGGGCAGCAGCATGGGCGATGAGTACATCTGGAACATGGCGGCCTTCATCCAGCGGCTGCCCAAACTGGACGCCGCGCAGTACCAGGCGCTTGTCGCGAAGAGCGATGGGCACTCGCACGGGGGCGGCGAAACCACGCCGCATGACCACGGCACGATGCCAGCGGCCGGTGGTGATCATCCGCACCCGCCTGGAACACCGGCCGACCACCATGGCCCCGAATCAGCCCCGGCGGTCGGCGGGCACCCGCATCCTCCCGGCAGGCCTGCGCACCACGACAAACCGGCGGCGCCTGCACCGGGTGGGCATGCGCACGCGCCGGGCACGCCGCCGCATGTGGACGCTCCTGCCAAAGCGCCTGCAACGCACGATCACGCGCCGGGAACGCCCGCGCACGTCGATCCGCCAGGCACGCCGCCGCACGACCACGCGCCCGCGAAGCCAGGCGCAGAAACCCACTCGCACGCACCTTGAAGGAAAATCCAATGAAGCACGTTCTGTTGTCCGTCGCGATCGCTGTGTCGTTCGCTGCCGCGCCTGCGCTGGCCCACGAGAAAGCACAGGGCGCCGCCGCTCAGGCGGCGCCGGCGTCCGACCCCGCGTTGAAGGACGTCATTGCCGTCGCGGAAAAATTCGGCGCGGCGCTCAAGGCGGCCGACATGGCCACCGTCTCGAGCCTGCTCGATGAGAGGGTGCTGATCCTCGAGACCGGCGGCGCCGAGCGCAGCCGCGAGGAGTACCTGGGTCATCACGCCATCGCAGATGCGGCGTTCCTTGGCGGCGCGACGATCACGACGCAACGCCGCCACGGGGCGGTCCACGGCGACACCGCGTGGCTCGCAAGCGAAAGCGAAATCGCGACCGGAAAGGGAACCGGGAGCAAGACGGTGTCGAGCACCGAAACGCTGGTGCTGCAGCGCACCGCAGGCACGTGGCGCATCGTGCATATCCACTGGTCATCGCGACCGAAGAAGGCGGCCAGGTCATGAAGGCGCTATGCGCTCCCATCGCCGCAGGGTTCATGTTCACTGCGCTGGCGGCGTGCGCGCAGGCGCCACAGGCGCCTGCGAATGCGGACACCGCGGCTGCGAGCTCGCCAGCCGCTCGCGCTCAGCCAACCCCGCGCGCAACGCCCCCAGCCGCATCCGGTGGTGCAACGACGCAGCGCAAAGCAGTGGCCTTGGACGCTTCGTTACCCAAGGTCGTCGTGCACAAGAGTCCGACCTGCGGGTGCTGCACCGCGTGGGTCGAGCATATGCGCATGCACGGCTTTGCCGTCACGGTGAACGACACCGATGCACTCGAGCCGATCAAGCAGCGTCTCGGTGTACCGATGGGCAAGGGCTCCTGTCACACGGCCGAGGTCGGCCGGTATGTGGTCGAAGGCCACGTGCCGGCGCAGGACATCAAGCGGCTGATCGCACGCAACGACGACTCACGCGGCCTCGTGCTGCCCGGGATGCCGGCCGGCTCGCCCGGAATGGAGATGCCGGACGGATCGGTGCAGCGATACACGGTGGAACGCATCGACGCGCAAGGCGCAACGCATGCGTTCGCCACGCATGGGGAGTAGTGCCCGGGGACGGTAAACGGGCGGCCGACCATGCCTGGCAGTACCGGGAGAACCACCATGACGCAGCACACCGCGGAACACCGCAGCGCGCGCATGAACGAGTGCTTCACCAATTGCTTCCAATGCGCCGCCATCTGTGTCGAGACCATCAACCACTGCCTGAGCATGGGCGGGCGGCATGCAAGTCCCGAGCACATCGGGTTGTTGTAGACCTGCGCGGAAATCTGCACCGTGAGTGCGAACGCGATGCTGCGTGGCACGCCGGCCCACATGGCCACCCGCGCGGCGTGCGCAGAAGTGTGTCGTCAGTGCGCGGACGCGTGCGAGTCGATGGGCGGCGGTGACGAGGGGATCCCTCGTTGCGCTGAAGCATGCCTTCGTTGCGAGCAGAGCTGCCG
>CADCUA010000299.1 GCA_902805755.1 uncultured Lysobacter sp. | reverse complement strand
AGGGTTGGAGGCATTACGGAGCGTGCATCGTGTGGTTCATGCACGACCGGACGGCGTAGTCGCCGGGCAGGCCGACGCATTGCGGGACACCCGTCGACTGCAGCGGCATGGTGGCCGCTGCGTGTTACTGCCGCACTGGCTCAGGCCGCCGGCATCGCGTTGACCATCCACGGCTGGCCGAAGCGGTCGACCAGCATGCCGAAGCGCTGCGCCCAGAACGTCGGCTGCAGCGGCATGCGCACCTGCTGCGCGCCGTCCGACAACGCCGCCCAGATGCGCTCGGCGTGTTCGGTCGATTCGACGCTGATGTTGATGCAGCCGCCCGTGCCTGCGCTGGATTGCGCGCCGCAGCCGGGGCTGTCGGCGCCCATGATCACTGCGTCGCCGGCGCGCAGCTGCGAGTGCATGACGTGCGCATGCGTCTCGGCCGGCATGTCGGCGGCCATGGGCGACTCGCCCCAGGTCATGCGCTCGACGATCTCGCCTCCGAGCACGTCGCGGTAGAAATCGAACGCAGCGCGGCAGTCGCCGTTGAAGCTGAGGTAGGGGATCAGTTGCATGGTCGTGTCTCCGGAGTAGGTGGGTTGGCTTCAGCGCGTGCGTTCGGTGAGTTCGCGCAGGCGGGCCTCGCTTTCGCGCAGTTCCGGCGTGAACGCCTCGCCGAAGTCCTCGGCCTCGAACAGCGGACGGATCTCGATCTCGCTGACGCCGTCGTGCGGGTTCGGGCAGCGACGCGCCCATTCCAGCGCCTCGTCCATCGAGCGCACCTGCCACAGCCAGAAGCCGGCGATGAGCTCTTTGGTTTCCGCGAACGGGCCGTCGATAACCTGGCGCGCCTCGCCGTCGAAACGCACGCGCTTGCCCTTCGCGCTCGGGTGCAGGCCTTCGCCGGCCAGCAGCACGCCGGCATCGGCAAGCTGCTCGTTGAACTTACCCATCGCTTCCAGCCGCGCCGTGTCGGGCATTTCGCCGCGTTCGGAGGCCGGGCTGGCCTTGACGATCACCATCACTTTCATCGCGTTGCTCCTTTCGGCCGACAGGGCCGCTGTTATCCGGTACGACGAATGGGGGCGACCGGAATCGACACGCGCGCAAAAATTTTTTTCCGGACCGGCGCAGCACTGCCGCATCGCGTCGCGACGGCGCATCATCCGCATAGGCCGACGCGGAGTGCGCGATGCAGTTCCTGATGCTGATCCATATCGACGAAGACCTGGTGCAGGCGCTGCCGGACGGCGAGTTCGACCGGCTGATGCGCGGGTGTTTCGAAAAAGCCGATGTGCTGCGCGCGCAGGGTTGCCTGCTCGGCTCGCAGCAACTCGAGCCCGCGCACACCGCACGCACGCTGCGCACGCGCGAGGGCGCCACGCGCGTCATCGACGGGCCGTTCGCGGAGACGAAGGAAATGCTGGCGGGCTTCAACCTGATCGAAGCGGCGGACCTGGACGAGGCGGTGCGTATCGCCGGCAGTTTTCCGTGGACGCGCCTGGGCAGCATCGAGGTGCGTGAAGTGCGCGACATGGGCGCCGTGCGCGAGCGTGTAGGCGCGATGGCGGGCACCGAGGGGATGCGCGAGCGCGCCTGAACGCCTGGCTCGAGCGTTGCACGCGTTCGGTGTCGATGCGCGCCGCCGCGGCCGGGTTCAGTCACGCGAAGCCGGCGCGATGGCACCACACGCATGCGGCGGCGACAATGCACGCATGACTCCGACCCCGACTGCTGCAACTCTGCTCGAAACCGTCGAACGTGAAACCGGCCCGTCGCCCGAGTGGACCGTGCTGTGGCTGCACGGCCTGGGCGCGGACGGCAACGACTTCGCCCCGATCGTGCCCGAACTGACGCGGCCGCAGTGGCCGTCGGTGCGCTTCGTGTTTCCGCATGCGCCGGTGCGCGCGGTGACGATCAACAACGGCGTGCGCATGCGCGCGTGGTACGACATCCGCGACTTCAACCTCGCCAGCCGCGCCGACATGGACGGCGTCAACGAATCGGTCACGCAGATCGACGCGCTGATCGAGCGCGAACGCGAGCGTGGCATTCCGGCCGAGCGCGTGATCCTGGGCGGCTTCTCGCAGGGCGGGGCGGTGACGCTGGCCGCGGCGTTGCGGCGCGAGACGCCGCTGGCGGGTTTCGTTGCGCTGTCGACCTACCTGCCGAGCACGCCGGTCGCCGCCGACGTACCCGAGGCGGCGCGGCGGCAGCCGGCGTTCGTCGGCCACGGCACGCACGATCCGGTGGTGCCGTTCCGCGCCGGCCAGCACAGCAGCTCGGTGCTGCGCGAGATGGGCTTCGAGGTCGAATGGCACGCCTATGCGATGGCGCACCAGGTCTGTCCGGACGAGCTGGCGCACCTGGCCGCCTGGTTCTCGCAACGCTTTAAGTCGCGCTGACGCGCGGCGCCCCCGGGCGGCTACGGCCGAGTCTGGTGACCGCTCCCCGGCGCAGCGCTACTATCGGGGCGTTGCACCACGCGGGGAGACTGCGATGAGAGTGGTGGTCGCCGATGACGAGCCGCTGGCACGCGAGCGCATGCGCTCGCTGCTTCGCGATCAGCCCGGGGTCGAGGTCGTGGCGGCCGTCGCCGACGGACCGGCCGCGCTGCAGGCCTGCGCCGAGCACCGGCCCGACCTCGTGCTGCTGGACATCTCGATGCCGGGCATGGACGGGCTGGAGACGGCGCGCCAGCTCGCGACGTTCGAGCCGCGGCCGGCAGTCGTGTTCTGCACCGCTTTCGACGAGCACGCGCTGTCGGCGTTCGAGGCCGAGGCGATCGATTACCTGGTCAAGCCCGTGCGCGCCGAGCGCCTCGCTGCTGCGCTCGAGCGCGCGCGCCAGTTCCTGGCCGGGCGCGGGGTGGCTGCGCCGCGAACCTCGCGGCGCAAGCACCTGTGCGCGCGGCTGCGCGGCAGCCTGCGCCTGATCCCGATCGAGGACGTGCGCTACCTGCACGCCGAGGAGAAGTACGTCATCGTCCACCACGCGCGCGGCGAGGACCTGATCGAGGAATCGCTGAAGTCGCTGGAGGAGGAGTTCGGCGAGCGCTTCGTGCGCATCCACCGCAACTGCCTGGTCGCGCGCGAGGAGATCGTCGAGCTCAAGCGCAGCACCGACGGCCACGTGCACGCGGTGCTGCGCCACGCGCGCCAGCCGCTGGAAGTCAGCCGCCGCTGCGTGCCGGCGCTTCGCGAGCAGCTGCAACTGCTGTAGCGCATCGAGGCGGACCTGGCCCGGCCCACGGCTGCGACTAGCGGCGATAATACGGGCATGACCCTGCTGCGCATCGCCACCCGTAAAAGCCCGCTTGCCCTGTGGCAGAGCGAACACGTCGCCGCGGCGCTGCGCGCGCACCATCCGGGACTGGAGGTCGTGCTGGTGCCGATGAGCACGCGCGGCGACGAGGTGCTGGACCGCTCGCTCGCCGCGATCGGCGGTAAGGGCCTTTTCCTGAAAGAGCTTGAGCTCGCGATGCAGCGCGGCGAGGCCGACTGCGCGGTGCATTCACTGAAAGACGTGCCGATGGAGCTGGACGCGGGCTTTGTCCTGCCGGCCGTGCTCGAACGCGGCGATTACGCCGATGCGTTCGTCAGCAACCGCCATGACGGCATCGACGCGTTGCCGCCGGGCGCGGTCGTGGGCACTGCCTCGCTGCGGCGCCAGGCGCAATTGCGTGCGCGGCGGCCGGACCTGGTGCTGCGCGATGTGCGCGGCAACGTCAACACGCGGCTCGCGAAGCTGGACGCGGGCGAATACGACGCGCTGGTGCTGGCGTGCGCAGGGCTGCAGCGGCTGGGATTCGAATCACGCATCCGCATGCGGCTGCAGGCGCCGGACTGGCTGCCCGCACCGGCCCAGGGCGCGATCGCGATCGAATGCCGCGACGACGATGCTGAAGTCATCGCCCTGTGCGCGGCACTGGACCATGCGCCGACGCGTACCTGCGTCGAGGCCGAGCGCGCCATGAACCGCGCGCTGCACGGCAGTTGCCACGTGCCGGTGGCGGCGTTCGCACAGCTGTCGGGCGCGATGCTTGCGCTGGACGGTCTGGTCGGCTCCGCACAGGACGGGCGATCGGTGCGTGCGCAGGCCGAGGGCGAGGCGAGCACATCGGAGCTGCTGGGCATGCGCGTTGCGCAGGCGCTGCTCGCGCAGGGCGCGGGTGAGCTGATTGCGGCCGGCGCCGAGCCGGACACGGGGCCGTTCCGTTCCTGACGCGCGAATCGCCCCGCGCCGTGGATCCATCTGCGTTATTCGCGCCGCTCGCCTGAAAGCGGCGGCGTGACGCATCGCGCCGGTCCTAGACGCCGGTCGCGCTCATGAGCACGATGCCCATCAGGCCAACGCTGAAAAGGCAGTTCAGCACCGCCAGCACGGCCATGCCGACCATGTTCGCCTCGCGCGTGCGGGCGCGCATGATCGTCACCACCAGCGCGACCAGCGAAGCCGCGCCCACCACTGCGCACAGCGCCAGGCTGTTCGCGCAAACCCATGCCGCGATCTCGCCCAGCGAAGTCGACGGTGCAGCGGCGCGCGCTGCGTTCGGGGAGATCGCGCCTGCAGCGCAACGCACCAGCTGATAGGCCGCGACCAATGCACCCAGGCTCACCAGATAGAGCATGAGCATGTGGAACATCGAATTCTTGTGGATATCGCGCAGGGTCATGAGCGTCCAGGTGGCGCGCCAGGGTCACGGGTATCGTGCACCGTCAGCGGCGCGCGAAGGGCGCTGCATTCTATTCCAGCCCGGGTCCTGAGCGGCCGGCAGGCAGGCGCGTCGCGCCCGCCATGCAGATGACACAGTGTTTCGTGCGCGGGACGCTAGACGATGCGCAGCTGCGACGCGACGCGGGCGCGGCGACGGAAGTCGTCTTCAGTGCAGGTGGTGAAGTACGCCATCATCACCGCGTTCGCGCGGCCCTTGAGCGGCAGGAACGCGTAATAGGTCTTGCGGCTGCGCTGCTCGGGATCATCGCTGGAGGCCACGAACCACACCAGCGGCTGTCCGGTCGAGCCGGTGGTGCTGTGGTAACGCAGGTCCTTCGGCGGCTGTGGCCGTGCGCCGACATAGACATGCAGCACTTCCTCGTCCGTCTTCAGCAGCTTTGCCTCGCACACCCAGCCGTCGTGCTTCGCACTGCCGATCATGCGCACGGCCCCGGGCGCCTGCGGACAGCCCGCAGCCCCGGCCTGGGCCACCGCCACGCCACCGCCGTGCAGCAGCATTCCGCCGACCAGCACAACGCCGCCCGCGAGCGAACGAGCCGCGCCCAAGCGCGCAAAACCGGCGGGCCGAGCGATCAAGCGGAGGCAGCGATGGACAGGCAAGCGCATGGCAGGAATGGGACCGGACGTTGAGGCTCGAGGCTAACCAGCAGAAGCTGAACGGGTTGTTGCGTGCGCGACCGCACACGCACGGCCTCTCGTGGCGCCGTCGCGAAACCGTGCATCGAGCGAGCACGACTGGTGGACGCAGCACGACCACAAGGGTGCGCCTGATGGGCCAAGTCGACTGTGAAAGAAAACGAAGCATGTGCACGCGGCCCAGGTGTCCGTGCAGGGCCCGCATCGACCGGTCGCACGTTGGGCCGGCGGGTCGAGGCGTGCATGCAATCGACTTTGGACGTTGGTGGCGATGTCCAACGCCGCCTGCTGCTGACCTTTCGCATCGACAGGCGGGCGAAAGCGGAATGGGTAGATCGCGCATCGATGCGGGCAGCAAGCGCGCGGGGTTCACGCGCCCGGGGCTGAAACCGTCGCGCACCGCTTCAGTAGTACAGCGCCACCAGATGCCGCGCCTGGGCGAAGAACAGCCAGCGTTCCACCAGCGCGCCGGTTAATGTGCTCGCCGCTGCCAGCGGCAGGACGAACATCGCGGTGCCGGGCAGCCACCATGCGCACAGCGCCGCCAGCAGCGGCAGTGCGCCGAACAGCAGCAGCGCGATCACGCGCAGGCGTCGTGCATGCCGGCGCGCAACCACGAAGCCCATTTCGCGCGTGAGGTAGTTGCCCTGCGTGTGCGGGCGTTCGAACACGCTGACCTGGCGATCCGGCAGGCCGACCGCATCGCCGCGGTTGAACGGCAGCGGCGATGTATCGATGGCCTGCCAGTAGCGCTGCTTCACCGCGGCCATCGCGATCGACGCGAGCGCGAGCAGGGCCGCCCACGGCCGTGCATCGCCGCCCGCGACTGCGATGCCCGCTGCCAGCAGCGCCGCGCCCGTCAGCAGTGCGAACAGCAGATAGCCCGGCAGCACCAGGCGATGGCACCACGCCGGAATCGGTTTGAGCGAGGCGTAGATCATTGCCGTGCAGACCACCGTGACCACTGCGCCTGCGAGCGCCAGCACCGCGGCCGCAACGCCGAGCGCATTGCCCGGCTGCGCGGGCGCGTGCGCATCGCCCGTGAGCATCTGCGGCAGCAGCGTGGCGCCGAGTGCCACCACCGGCACGTACGTCGCAAGCGCGGCGACGCCTTCGCGTGACAGCCACGAGGTGCGCCACTGCGAGAACGCACGCCATGCACGCGCGGGCTTGCCCAGATGCGCGAGCGAGCTCAGCAGGCCGGCCGTCACCAGCAGCGCGGCGAGCGCGAGCAATGGCAGCAGCGCCCGCGCCGGCGTGGCGGCAGTCAGCATCGCGAGCGCGATCAGGGCAATCAGCCCGTAACCGGCGCCGGACAGCGTGCTGAAGACGATGACGGAGAACGCCGGATGCATCAGCGCACGCTCGCATGCATCGTCGTCGGCGCGGCGAGCGCGCGCGACCGCAGCTCAGGATTCATCGCGACAGCACGCGGTCTAGCCAGCGCAGCACCGGCGGCAGTGCGTTCGTATCCAGCGCCTCGTCAGGCGCGGCGTCGGTCGGCGCCGCGCGGCGCGGGCGCGGCGGCAGGTACTTGTTGACCGGCTTGTAGCCGAGCTCCGGCATCAGGTCGACGCCGCCGCGCGCGGCCACCAGCTTGGAGACTTTCGATTCCGGATCGCCGAGGTCGCCGAAGTGACGCGCGCGCGTCGGGCAGGCCTGCACGCAGGCCGGCTGGCGCTCGGCTTCGTCGAGGTGTTCGTTGTAGATGCGGTCGATGCACAGCGTGCATTTCTTCATCACGCCCTCGACCTCGCTGTACTCGCGCGCGCCGTACGGGCAGGCCCACGAGCACAGCTTGCAGCCGATGCACTTGGCTTCATCGACCAGCACGATGCCGTCCTCGGCGCGCTTGTAGCTCGCGCCGGTCGGGCACACGGTCACGCACGCCGGCGTCTCGCAGTGCAGGCAGCTGCGCGGGAAATGCAGCGTCATCGCCGGCTGCGCGACCAGCTGCGCGAGCGGCGGGTTCGAGGTGCAGGCCTGGGTGTTCGAACTCGACATGCCGAGCGCGTCGTGCGTGCCCGGGTCGTGCGCGGGCGTTGAGAAATCCGTCGCCGCAAGCTCATAGCTGTGCACGCGGTTGAACCACACGCCGGTCGGGTCCTTGCCGTACGGCCGCTCGTCGGTGAGCGGCGCGGCATGGCCGCCCGCGTTCCATTCCTTGCAGCTCACCGCGCAGGCATGGCAGCCCACGCAGGTGTCGAGATCGATCACCAGGCCGAGCTTCTTTCTGGATGGAGGCGGCAGCGCGGTCATCGGTGGCGCGGCTTCTTGATCAACCACAGGCCCGCGACGAACAGCGCAAGCGCGATCAGCACCGGCACAGCGAAGCCGGCGAGCAACTCGCCCAGCGAACGTGCAGCGCGCAGGCCGGGCGATTCGACGACGCCGGTGGCGAGCAGGACGATGACGACGAACGCGAGCCCGAGGCAGGTCCAGCCGGTGAGGATGCGATTGCGGTTCATGAGGCCTCGCGGGTGTTGCGGTCGCGACGGAACTGCGCGCCGTAGCGCAGCGGCTGCTCGGATGCACTGCCCAATGCGAGCGGCGCGAAACCCGGCGACACCTCGCGTTCGCCATCGGGCGCCACCGGGGCTTCGGCGCGCTCGATGCGCACGCGCAGGTCGAACCACGCGGCCTGTCCGGTAACAGGGTCGGCATTCGCGTAATCGCCGCGCGGAGTGATGTCGGAGATCAGGTGATTGAGCAGGAAACCCTGCCGGCCTTCGGGCGCATCCTTGCCGAGTTTCCACGCGCCCTTGCGCTTGCCGATCGCGTTCCACGTCCACACCGTGTCGGGCTGTACGTTGCCGGCGAATTTCGCCTGCACGGTGATCGCGCCGTGG
>CADCUA010000298.1 GCA_902805755.1 uncultured Lysobacter sp. | reverse complement strand
GTGATCGAGCGGCTTCGCGACCGCTACGAGGTGGTGCAGTACGGGCAGCTCGACTACGCGCCCGATCATTACCCGCTGTTCGCCATCAGAAGCCCCGGGTGGGAGGACGGCCTGCCCATCGCACTGGTCACCGGTGGCGTGCACGGCTACGAGACGAGCGGCGTCCATGGCGCGCTGCAGTTCGTCGAGCAGCATGGGTCCGATTATGCAGGGCGCATCAACATCCTAGTCGCGCCCTGTGTCAGCCCCTGGGCCTACGAGCGTGTGAACCGGTGGAATGCGCATGCGATCGATCCGAACCGCTCGTTCCGCGACGACAGCCCGGCGCAGGAGTCGGCAGCGCTCATGCAACTCGTGGCACCTCTTCGCGACCGCGTGCTCGTGCATGTGGACCTGCACGAGACCACCGATTCCGATGAATCCGAGTTCCGTCCCGCGAAAGCCGCACGCGATGGCGAAATCCACGAGCCCGGGGAAATCCCGGACGGCTTCTACACCGTGGGCGACTCCGAGAACCCGCAATCGGAATTCCAGCAGGCGATCATCGCCGCGGTGTCGAAGGTCACGCACATTGCGCCCGCCGATCGCAATGGCGAGATCATCGGGTCGCCGGTCGTTGCACACGGCGTCATCAACTACCCCGTGAAGTCGATCGGACTATGTGCGGGCATGACGAACGCGCGCTACGTAACGACGACCGAGGTGTATCCCGACAGTCCGCGTGCGACGCCGCAGCAATGCAACGATGCCCAGGTGGCGGCGGTGAGGGCCGCAATCGAATTCGCGCTTGCGCACGCCTGAGTTGCAAGCCGCGGCGTTGCAGCGGATGCGGGCACGCGTCGTCGCTGGAAGCAGTCGCGCTTGTAGTCCGCGCAGCGATCGCAGGTGAGAGCGCCGGACGGGAAAGCTGCCATCGCGCACCCGGTGGCGCTTTAGTCCGCCGGGCAGCAATGACAGAGTGCGTGCTGGTCCAGACTAGGGCGCCTGCAAATGTCCATCGACGCAGCTCATCAGAAGGGGCGCCTGCGTGCGCGGCCGCAGTCGGTCATCGAGGACGCGACGCCGGGGCTGCAAAAACTCGGCCTCAATGCCGGGCGAAATGGGCTTTTGTACGTGCCGACGCGCTATCGCGCGGATGGGCCGGCGCCGCTTGTACTGCTGCTGCACGGTGCTGGCGGGGAAGCGGAGCACGGCCTTTCCGTGCTGCGTGACCTTGCGGACGAGCACGGACTCGTCCTGGTCGCGCCGGCATCGCGTAAAAGCACCTGGGATGTCATTGCCGGCGGTTACGGGCCGGACGTTGCCGAGGTGGACCGCGCTTTAGCGCTGGTGTTCCAGCGCTGCGACGTTGATCAGGCTCGGCTTGCCATCGGCGGCTTTTCCGATGGAGCCTCTTACGCCTTGTCGCTGGGCGTGACGAACGGCGAGCTGTTCACCCACGTTCTCGCGTTCTCACCGGGATTCATCGCGCCGGCGGCCGCGCATGGCACGCCGGCAATCTTCATTTCACACGGCACGCGCGACGAGGTGCTGCCGATCGATCCCTGCAGCCGGCGTATCGTCCCGCGGCTGCAAGGTGCGGGATATGCGGTGCGGTATCGCGAGTTCGACGGCGGACACGTGATTCCTCCCGACCTAGCCGAGGACGCCGTGCTCTGGTTTCTGGGTTGAAGGACGGAGCCTGCCGGCGGCTGCGCGCGGTATCCGCGCACGGGCAAAGCACGCGGCCGCGGTCGCCGTCGTTGAGTTCATGCCTTCCGACCCTCATTCAATGCATTCCGATGCAAAGGAGGCACGCATGAGCCCGTACACCAAGAGCGCCGACGCGATCGCAAAGCTTTCGCCGGAGCAGTACCGCATCACACAGCAGAGCGGCACCGAGCCGCCCGGTACCGGGGAGTACCTGCACAACAAGGAGCCCGGCATCTACGTCGACGTGGTGTCCGGCGAGCCGCTGTTCGCTTCATCAGACAAGTTCGAGTCGGGCTGCGGATGGCCGAGCTTCACGCGTCCGATCGAACCAGCGCATGTCAGTGAACTCAGCGACAGCACCTATGGCATGCAGCGCATCGAAGTGCGCTCGACGCACGGTGACAGCCATCTGGGCCACGTGTTTCCCGACGGGCCACGTGATCGCGGGGGTCTGCGCTACTGCATCAATTCGGCCTCGCTGCGCTTCGTGCATCGCGATGACATGCAGACGCAGGGATATGGGGCGTACCTGGATCAGGTCGGCTGAAGCGGAGGGTGCTGCGCGTTGCCAGTGATCGACCGACGTGATTGGTTGGCACCTGACCTGCACGGGTCCGCGGAATCCGGAGGACGTGAGCTTGCCCGGCGTGGTGACGCGCCGGCGTGTGAACGCACCAGCACCGCTTGGTCGAGCCGCAGGCAGGGGTTGTCCGTCAGAAATCCGGGACGCATGAACCCTCGGTGTGACAGGCGGCTTTACGCGGCTTTCACATTTCGATTCGGACACTTCCGCTCCCCGCCGAGCCGCGTGCATACGATGTCGAGTCAAGAGAGTCACGCACGTCGCATCTTGAGCCGGCCTGAACTCGAGTTGGAGCTGGCGCGGATCGCGGTGCGTCTTCGCGAAGGTGACCTCGCCCGTCGCATCGCCGCGCGAGAGGATATCCGCGAGGCAAAGTGGCTGTATGGAGAGCTGGAAACGCTCGCCAGCCGTGTCGCCCCGGAGCATGCGTCCTATTTCGCGAGACGCGTGGAGGGCATCGCGTCCCAGCTGACCGCCGTCAACCTGTGGCAGGGCACTACGGCGCAGCCGGTGGACAATGCCGAGAACGAGGCACGCCCCGCCGGCTGATTCAGCGAGCCACGCCAAGGCGGAACCGTGATACCACGGGGGCCAGATCGACCAGCATCCAGTAGCCGTCCAGTTCCGCCTCGACGCGCGGCAGGCCGCCTGCCGACGTAGGCTTCGGCAGTGGGGAGTCCCGGTCGACCACCTGCTGCAACACTGCGCTTTGCAGGGCGTCGCTCACGTCGGCCAGGCGCTCGGCAACCACCGAGCATCCAGGAAAGTCGGGAAGCTGCGCGCAGTAACGCCTGTCCTCGTCCTTGTGGACAAACGCGAAGTAGTACATCCCTGCAGTTCCC
>CADCUA010000297.1 GCA_902805755.1 uncultured Lysobacter sp. | reverse complement strand
CCGTACATCTTCTTTGGACCGGCGGCTGGGATTCGACGTTCCAGTTGCTGCGACTGCTGCTCGTGCACCGGGTGCCGGTCCGGCCGATCTACGTGGTCGACGACAAGCGCAGCTCCCTGCAGATCGAGCTGCGCACGATGGCGCGCATCCGCGAGCACCTCGCCGAGCGGCATCCGGAGACGCGCGAGCTGATGCTCCCCACGCTCACCGGTCGCAAGGCCGACCTCAAGCCGGATCCGGAAATCGAACAGGCATTTGCACGCCTGCTGCGCCTGTGCCCGATCGGCTCGCAGTACGAGTGGCTGGCGAAGTTCTGCCGCGAACACGGCCTGCGCGAAGTCGAAGTGGGCTTCGAGAAGACGCGCAACGGCGCGGGCGCGCTGCTGACCGATCTTGGCGTGGCTGGCACCTCGGCCGCGGGTTATCCGGTGCACCGCATCGCGCCGGGTGGCGAACACCCCGATGCGCACATGGTCTTCGGTGCCTACGCCTGCCCGCTGTTTGAAATCAGCAAGCAGGAAATGGCCGAAGAAGTGGACGCGCGTGGCTGGCGGCCGCTGATGATGCAAACCTGGTTCTGCCACCGCCCGATCGGCGATGAGCCGTGCGGCGTCTGCAACCCGTGCCTGGGCGTGATCAAGGCCGGCCTCGGCTGGCGCGTGCCGACCCGGCGCCGCGTCATGGGCACCCTCCACCGCGCGACCATCGGCGTGGCGAAGAAGACCGCGAAGTGCCTCGTGCATACGCTTCGTCGCTCGCCGGAAACGGCCCGCTGACCGGCAATTTCGTGTCGGCACCGCTTCGCTTCCGGACGCGCGCGGCGTTGCCCGATAGGCAAGCTCGATACGTAAACCGCTCTGCTTCGCGTGCGGGTCGGACGGCTGCTGGTTGACGCCCGCTCGGCCGGCATTGCGTGCCGGCCGTCGACCGTCGACACCATCATTCCGATCGCCGCGCATCACGAACGCGTGCACCTGCGCGACATGCAGCAGCGCGACCCAACCATGCGGCTGCAGGACGACGGTAAAGAAGCCGATACGCAAGTCGACCGTGAAAACTTCGCGGTGAACCGCATCTACACGGACGCACCGGCATAGTCGAAAGGTCGCGGTCCAACCGGGTCGCCCCAAGTCGAAGCAGGTGTCCCATGCCCATCATGCGCAAGCTCGTCAAACTCGCGATCGGATATGCCCTCACCAAGGCAATGGCCCGTGCCGGCGGCCCGAAGGGTCTGCTGGACAGCGTGCTGGCCTCGGCCGGTCGTTCCAGTGGCCACGACAAGCGCACCAATCGCGGCCTGAGCCGAACTGCTGGCCAGAAGCGCGCCGACGTCAGCCGCCGCTCGCACTGAGTCAGCGCGGCGCCTTCGGCGCTCGCGTACCGCACTGCTGCACACGGCGGGATTGGACGATGCCGGTGAGTTGCATCACCGGCGTTGCACGCACTGCACAATCGGTCTCGCGCCCGGCTATGCCTCAGCGTATCCGGTGCACGAACTCATGCGATGCCCGGCCGGGCGGCGCCAATCGGCAGCCCGCTCAAGCGCTGCATCTGCGGCGTGGTAAATAGCTGCCGGTTGCCGAGATGGTCAACGAACATCTCCGTTGCATCCTCGCCCCAGAACAGCTGTCCATCGACCACGAGTGTCGGCACGCCAAACACGCCGTCCTCCAGGGCGCAAGCGAAGTTCCTCTCCAGCTGCAGCTTCACCGCCGGGTCCGCCAAGGCCGCCGCGGGATCCGACACTCCAAGCTCCTGCGCGAGCGCAGCCACCGCGTCGGGCGTATCGA
Source organism: uncultured Lysobacter sp. (assembly GCA_902805755.1). GTDB lineage: Bacteria > Pseudomonadota > Gammaproteobacteria > Xanthomonadales > Xanthomonadaceae > Cognatilysobacter. Next base: position 1,329 of record CADCUA010000297.1, on the reverse strand, counting down.
CCGCGGCGCCATCGCGCCAGATGTGGTTGAAGATCGTATCGATCACCCCCGCAGTGCTGCCCGCGGCCGCGCACAGGCGCAGTGCCGGCAAGGGGTTGAACGGATGCGCGGGCGGGAAGGTCAGCGGTACGCCGGCCCGGTTGGCGCGCCATTGCGCATGGCGGTACGTGAAAAGCCGCTTCGCCGGGATCTCGGCCGGCCCCTTGTGGCCGTGGTGCTTGAGCAGTCCGGCGAACAGGATCGGGCGGCAGTCCACCTCGCACTGCGTCAGCGTTTTCACCGCCTGCCACTGCAGGTAGGCGAACGGTGAGATGAAATCGAAATACCACGCGACGTGCGCACGGTGGTCGGCAGCGTTCATGCGCAAGCTCCAGCCTCGGGTCGGTGGCGATGATCGTAGCCGACTCCACCGCGTCGCCCTTGGGCCGCGATGACGTGCCGGGATAGGTCATCGCTTGCTGCCGCAGCGATCGCGAGCTTATGCCCTGCGTGTCCCTGCAAGCCCGACCGCTCGACGCGGCTGCAAGCCATGCCGCACACTGCAGAGCGAACCGGAGATTGCAATGAGACTGTCGAGCTTCATCCGTTCGTCGATCGACCGGATCCTGACGGAGTGGGACGAGTTCGCGCGGTCGAATGCACCCACCGAGCACGGCATGTCCGACCTCGCGCTGCGCGACCATGCGCGGGAAATGCTGCTCAACATCGCCGCCGACATCGAAACGTCGCAAAGCCCGGAGGAGCAGGAACTCAAGTCCCACGGGCTGGGCGTGGACGTCGACCCCTGCAGCGCCGCGCGCATCCATGGCACGCTGCGCCACCGGCATGATTTCACTCTCCTGCAACTCAGCGCGGAATTCCGCGCACTGCGCGCCACCGTACTCAAGCTGTGGCTTGCGCAGGTCGACGTGATGACCGCCACGACGGTGACCGAGGTCGTCCGGTTCAACGAGGCGATCGACCAGGCGCTGGCCGAGTCGATCGTTTCGTATGCCGAAGGCGCGGCGCAGGCACGCGAACTGTTCCTGGCGGTGCTGGGGCACGATCTGCGCGCGCCCTTGGCCACGGTCGCACTGTCCGGCGAAATGCTCGCGCGCAGCGAGCTCGACGCGAAACACGTGCCCGAGCTTGCGCAGCGCATCCAGCGCAGCGCCCGTCTCATGAAGAGCATGGTCGAGGACCTGCTCGGCTACACGCGCACCCAACTCGGAAAAGGCCTGCCGATCACGCACAACTGGTGCGACATCTCCGAGGTGCTCGACGGCGCGATCGCCGATGCGACGTCCACGCATCCCGGCACCCGGTTCGAACTTCAGACAACCGGCGAGC
>CADCUA010000296.1 GCA_902805755.1 uncultured Lysobacter sp. | reverse complement strand
AAGCTCAGGCCACGCCCAAGCCGGGAATCGCGCTGATGATGTCGGGGTCGAACCCTGCGAGCGCCGCGAAGTGGCGGCCGCGCTCGACATAGTCGTGGTACGCGCCGAAGCTGGGCGCGCCGGGCGACAACAGCATCACGCCCTCGCCCGCCAACGCACTCGACGCCTGTTCCATCGCCTCCGCAAGGTCAGCGGCGGCCGACAGCGCGATACCGGCCTGCGAAGCATCGGCGGCCAATCGTTCGTGGATGCGCGGTCCGTTCTGCCCCATCGTGATGATCGCCGCGGGCGATACCGACTTTCCGAGCGCGTCGGCGAACCCATCCCACTCCAGCCCGCGGTCGTGCCCGCCCACGAGGATTGCCACGCGCTGCTGGTGGAAGCAGTCGAGCGCGGCCAGGCTCGCGTGTGGCGTGGTGCTGATCGAATCGTTGACGTAGGTGATGTCGCCGCGCGTGCCCAGCACCTGCAGCCGATGCGGCAGCGGCCGGAACGTGGCGGCGTGCCGCGCCAGCGCGCCCGCATCCAGGCCCAGCGCTTCGATCGCTGTCAGCACCGCGCACAGGTTGCTGCGGTTGTGCCGACCCGGAAGCGGCAGCGACGCGGTATCCATGACGCCGCGTTCGCCGCGGAACAGGCGGTCGCCACGCAAATGCCAGCCGGCCGCATGGCCGAAGCGGCGCACTTCGCTGCCGGGCAGCGAAAGCGCCGACAGGATCGGATCGGCCGCGTTGAGAACTGCCGCGCGCGGTCGCGCGTGCGTCACCAGCCGCAGCTTGTCCTCGACATAGCGCTCGTTCGATCCGTGCCAGTCCAGGTGCTCGGGAAAGATGTTCAGCACGACCGCGACGTCGGGACGCGCGCCGCTGACCGCGAGGTCCCCGGTCTGGTAGCTGGACAGCTCGATGACGCGGAACGCCGCGTCCGGCAACTCGTCGAGTTCCAGCAGCGGCAGGCCGATATTGCCCGCCAGCGCGGTGACGTGGCCACCGGAGCGCAGCAGGTGCGCCAGCAGCGAACTGGTGGTGCTCTTGCCCTTGGTGCCGGTGACGCAGATCGTGCGCGACAGCAGCCCGTCATCGGCTGCGTGTTGCGCGCACCACAGCGTCGTGCCGCCGATGAAGGTCGTGCCCTGCCCGATCGCCGCCTGCGCTTCCGGCCGCAACGGGCTGATGCCCGGGGATTTGATCACCACCCGGCATGCGGCGAGTGCGTCGGCGTCTACTTCCGCCTGCGCATCCAGTGCGGGATCGCACAGGGCAGCGACTTCCGCAGCTTCCGGCGCGGTGCAGAACAGCGTGAGCGGCAGGGTCGGGAAGCGCTTGCGGATCGCGCGGTAAGCGGCGCGTCCTTCGCGCCCCCAACCCCACAGCGCGATGCGTCCGCCTTCGCGTGCGATGGTTTCAAGCTGCGAAATGCGCACGTACGCGGCTCCACAGTTCGGCCGGAACGCGGTGTTCGCCCTGCAGTTCGAGCAGCGGCTCGATGCGCAGGTCCGCATCATCGAGTTGCGGACGGATCTCGCGCTGGAAACGTTCGACCAGCGCGTCCTCGCGCCATTCGGGTCGCTGCGTCAACGCGGCCATCGCCGCGCGCGATTCGCGTCCCTCGCCCACACACTCGAACGGTTTGTGGTCCTGGAACTCGAGCAGCGCATCGAAGCCGGCGGTCTGCGCGGTGTCGTCGAGCAGGTTGCGCCCGAAGATGCCCATGAGCCTTGGCTTGGGCATGAAAGGAGCCAGCGCGAGGAATACGAAATGGCATTTCGGGCAGACGCCGCACCAGCGGTTCGCGGGACGCTCGCCCAGCAGGTGGAAATTGCGGTTGCAGCTGGAGAAATGCGCGTCGTAATGGCTGATCTTCGCGAACTGCCTTGCAACCGCGAGCTCGCTCATCGGCCGCAGCAGCGAGTAGTAATGCAGGTCGGCCGCAATGCGCCGTTGCACATGCGCCGCGAACGCGGACTCGAACGCCCAGCCCTTCGACCACTGGTGGTTCACCTCACCCGTGCCTTCGATGATGCTGCCGTAGCTGGCCGAATGCTCATTGGAAAACACCACCTGGTCGATCCCGCGCAGCACCGCCGCGAACACCAGGATCGCCGAGTTCACCGCGGTCACGGGGATGTGCCCGTTCCACGCGCCTTCGCGGTTGTAATCGAACAGCTGCGGCGCGAGCGTGCGGCCGATGTTCAGCGTCGCAAGGCCGGTGCGCGCAGCGCACGCGGCGATGAGCTGCGAGCCACCGATCCACGTCACCGTCTGTTCGATACCCGCCGTGCGCAGCGTTTCGATGCTGACCAGCGAATCCTTGCCGCCACCGATCGCGACGAGCGCATGCGTCGACAGATCGAGTGCAGGCGCCGCACCTGCATCCGCACCCTCGGCGACCGGAAAGCGGATGCGCGCACGCAGGTCCAGGCCGTTGCGGTAGGCGAACTCCCCAAGCCCGTTGACGTAGATGCTTTCGAGCAGCGCCGCGGTGTCGGAATCGATCGCGTACGACTCGATGCGGATCTCACCGGGCACGGCGGCCTTGTAATAGCTCACGCCGGCGATGAGATGCAGCAGCCGCAGCGCGCGCTCGACCGCCTGCCCACGCGCACCGTCTAGCTCGAACGGCGCGCCGGGCACGGTGACGGTTTCGACCATCTCCGGGCCGTCGTCGAACGCGTACACCAGTTGCGCCACGCCCGTTGCGGCATCGAAGCCGCAGCGCACGAAACGGAAGGCGCCGATTGCATCGCGCCGGAACATCCACTCACTCATTCGATCACGTCCTCTGCCGGCAACGCCCGCAGGTTGTAGGTATTCGCCATGGCCATGCCGTACGCACCGGCATCGGCCACCAGCAGGATGTCGCCTTCACTCGTCGTCGCCGGCAGGCGCCGTTCGCGACCGAGCACGTCGCCGCTTTCGCAGATCGGCCCGACGACATCGAACGTCGCAAGCTCCGCATCGTCGAGACGGCTTAGATTGAAAATTCCGTGGTAGGCCTCGTACATCGCCGGCCGCGCAAGCGCATTCATGCCGCCATCGCCGCCGATGCGGCGCACGCCGTCCTTCTCGATGACCTGTGTCGTCGTGAGCAGCAGCGCGCCGCATTCGGCGACCAGATAACGCCCCGG
>CADCUA010000295.1 GCA_902805755.1 uncultured Lysobacter sp. | reverse complement strand
GGTGCTGGTGTCCGCGGGAGGGTCATCGGGCCGGCGATGGGCCGGCCGGCGAGACGGGTGTGACGGGTTGACTCAGCGCACGCGCGCCTCGATCGCATCGAACAGTGTGCCGGCAATGTTCAGGCCGAACTGTGCGTCGAGTTCGCGAATGCAGGTGGGGCTGGTGACGTTCACTTCGGTGAGATGTTCGCCGATCACATCAAGGCCGACGAACACCATGCCGCGCCGCTTCATCTCCGGCCCGACCTGCGCGGCGATCCAGCGATCGCGTTCGCTCAGCGGCCGGCCTTCGCCGCGACCACCGGCAGCCAGGTTGCCGCGGAACTCGTCGCCCTGAGGGATGCGCGCGAGGCAATAGTCCACCGGCTCGCCATCGACCAGCAGGATGCGCTTGTCGCCCTCGGTGATCCCCGGCAGGAAGCGCTGCGCCATTGCGAGATGGCGGCCGCCGTCGGTAAGCGTCTCCAGGATCACGTTGACGTTCGCGTCGCCATGGTCGGCGCGGAAGATCGAACGCCCGCCCATGCCATCGAGTGGCTTGAGCACTGCTTTTCCGTGCTCGGCAACAAACGCCTTCAGCTCGCTCGCATCACGACTGACCAGCGTCGGCGGGCAGCACTGCGGGAACAGCAGCGCCGCGAGCTTCTCGTTGTAATCGCGCAGCCCCTGCGGATCATTGACCACGAGCGCACCGGCCGACTGCGCAAGCCCGAGCACCTGGGTGTCGTGGATGTATTCGCTGTCGACCGGCGGGTCCTTGCGCATCAGCACGACGTGACCGCTGCCCAGTGTGATCTGTGACGCTGATTCCAGCTCGAACCACCGGGTCGCGCTATCTGTAACACGCAGCGGCGACACTCTTGCGTGTGCGACACCATCGCGCACCGAAAGGCCGCCCGGCTGCACGTAAAGCAGTCGATGCCCGCGGCGCTGGGCTTCGAGCAGCATGGCGAACGTGGAATCCTTGTAGGTCGTAATCGATCCGATCGGATCCATTACGACCACGATATCGAGCGGCATTGGGGCGGGCCTCCGGAAGAGGCTCGGGATGGTAGCAGGCAAGAGTTAAAGAACTGGCGCAAAGGTGCCGTTATCCGGCGCTGATGTGACGAAAAATGCCGGCTTGACAGCCTGCAGCGCCCTTGGAATAAAGACATTCAACGCGTGGTGCCGGCGACGGGTGCACGCACCGGAGGATTCAGATGCAGGACGAGGGTCGCAACGACAACCTCGACGGTTTGCGGGTCATGGTCATCGACGACTCGAAGACGATCCGCCGCACCGCCGAGACGCTGCTCAAGCGTGAAGGCTGTGACGTGATGACGGCGACGGACGGTTTCGAGGCGCTGGCCAAGATCGCCGACCAGCAGCCGCAGATCATCTTCGTCGACATCATGATGCCGCGCCTGGACGGGTATCAGACCTGTGCGCTGATCAAGAACAACCAGCTGTTCAAGGGCACGCCGGTGATCATGCTGTCGTCCAAGGACGGCCTGTTCGACAAGGCGCGCGGCCGCATCGTCGGCTCCGAGCAGTACCTCACCAAGCCATTCACCCGCGAAGAGCTTCTCGACGCGATCCGTACGCACGTAACCACTGAAAACCGTAACGCCTGACCGGGGGGAAGGGCACCAATGGCACGCATTCTGTTGATCGAGGATTCGCCGACCGAAACGGCGGTGATGACGCAATTGCTCGAGCGCAACGGGCACGAAGTGCTCGCTTCCACCAGCGCCGAGGACGGAATCGAGGCCTGCCGCCGCGAAAAGCCCGACCTGGTGCTGATGGATGTCGTGCTGCCCGGCATGAACGGCTTCCAGGCCACGCGCGCGCTGTCGCGTGATGCGATCACCAAGGAAATCCCTGTGCTCATTGTCAGCACGAAGGGCATGGAGACCGACAAGGCCTGGGGCCTGCGCCAGGGGGCGAAGGACTACATCGTCAAGCCGCCGCGCGAGGACGAACTCATCGCGCGAATCAACGGCCTGCTCGGTCCGTGACGCCATCCGCAATGTTGTCGGGCCCGCTGGCCCGATCATTGCGGCGCTATCAATAGTTCTCCGATCTGCGGCCGTTAGCCGCATGTCCGCCGCATGAGCCCGCCGTGACCATGAAGATGTCCCCGTTCGAGGTACTGGCCGATTACGAGCGCCGCTCACTGGCGCACGTTGCCGGTTTGCCGGAGCAGCTCGACGCGCCGGGGCTGTGGCGTGGCGTGGGCTACCGCATCGGCAACCGTCGCCTGGCGTCGGAATTCGGTGAGGTTCGCGAGATCCTTTCCATGCCGCCCGTCACGCCCGTGCCCGGTTCGCAGCCCTGGATGCTCGGGGTCGCGAACGTGCGCGGAACGCTGCTGCCCATCGTCGATCTCAAGCAGTTCCTCGAAGGCGAGCGCACGGTGGTCCATGAAAGCCAGCGCGTGCTGCTGGTGCGTCAGCCCGGCGGCGATGTCGCCGTGCTGATCGACGAGTTGTACGGGCAGCGCAGCTTCGTCGACCAGCAGCAGCTGGCCGATGAGCAGGTCTCGTCCGAGCGTCTGGCCGAAGGCCGCTACGCGCACTTCATCGACCGCGCCTACCGGCTCGGCGACCAGCCCTGGGGCGTTTTCAGCCTCGACCGGCTGGCACGCACTCCCGAATTCCGTCAGGCCGCGGTCTGATTCCTCTTTTATCCACGTCGTCACCGAACGCGACAGCAGCACCTTAAACCGAGGTCCATCATGAGCACCGACATCAATTCCGTCGCCGGCAGGGCGCGCAGCCTGGGCGTCAACACCTGGTTGACCGTTCTGGCGGTGTCACTGCTGGTGCTGGCCGCCAACTTCGGCTACGCCACCCTGAAGGCCGGCCGCGTCAGCGGCGCCACGGCCGCGGCCTCGAACCTGCAGGTGCTCTCGGGGCAGCTGGCGGTGCAGAGCCAGCAGGCCGTGGGCGGTGACGCGAAGGCGTTCGAAGCGCTGCGCGAGACCCGCGCCGCGATCGACAGCGACGTGACCGAACTCAACGAGAACTTCGGTGATGCGACCGGCATTGCCGGCCCGATCGCGACCGTGACGCAGACCTGGGCACCGCTCGCCAAGAGCGCCGACCAGGTGATCGAAAGCGAGAAGGCAGTGCTGGCGCTGGCCGGCAACGCCGACAGCTTCGCCGGCCGCGTGCCGCAGCTGCAGGCGCGTCTGGACGAGCTGGTGCGTGCGATGTCCAGCAGCGGCGCACCGTCGTCGCAGGTGTATATCGCGCTGCGTCAGGTCGTGCTGTCCGGAACGATGGCCCGCCGCATCACCGAAATCCGCGCTGGCGGCAGCGCCGCGGCTCCGGCCGGTGAAGCGCTTGCGCGCGACGCCGCGGTGTTCGGCAACGTCCTCAACGGTCTTCGCCGTGGCAACGCCGACTTCGGCGTGACCCCGCTGAACAATGCCGCCGCCCTCGCTGCGCTGACGCAGGCCGAGACGATGTGGCAGGACATGAAGAAGGATCTCGACGCGATCGTCGGCAGCTCGCAGAACCTGTTCCGCGCGCAGTCCGCCGCCGCCGGCATCACCACCGGTTCGGACAAGCTGCTGTCGGATGCGAAGTCGCTGTTCGGCTCGGTGACCTCGTTCGGCTCGATCAAGGACACCAGCCTGCTCGGCAACATCTGGCTGTCGATCCTCTCCGGCCTGATCGCGATGGTCGCGATCGCCGGCCTGCTCTGGTCGCTTAACCGCCAGCAGCAGTCGCGTTACGAGACCACGAAAGAACTCAACGACCGTAACCAGGAGGCGATCATGCGCCTGCTGGACGAAATGGGCTCGCTCGCAGAAGGCGACCTCACGGTAAAGGCGACGGTCACCGAAGACATGACCGGCGCGATCGCCGACTCCATCAACTTCGCCGTCGAACAGCTGCGCAGCCTCGTACAGACGATTACCGACACCTCGGTGCAGGTTGCCGCCAGCGCGCAGGAAACGCAGGCGACCGCCATGCACCTCGCCGAAGCCGCAGAGCACCAGGCGCAGGAAATCTCCTCGGCGTCCGACCGCATCAGCGAAATCGCGGCCAGCATCGACCAGGTGTCGAAGAACTCCGCCGAGTCCGCGGACGTGGCGCAGCGCTCGGTGCAGATCGCAACGAAGGGCGCGGGCGTGGTGCGCCAGACGATCCAGGGCATGGACAACATCCGTGACCAGATCCAGGAAACGTCCAAGCGAATCAAGCGCCTGGGTGAGTCCTCGCAGGAAATCGGCTCGATCGTCGAACTGATCAACGACATCTCGGAACAGACGAACATCCTGGCACTGAACGCGGCAATTCAGGCGGCTTCGGCCGGTGAAGCGGGTCGCGGGTTCGCGGTCGTGGCCGACGAAGTGCAGCGACTTGCAGAACGCGCGTCGAACGCGACGAAGCGAATCGAAACGCTGGTCCAGACGATTCAGTCCGACACCAACGAAGCCGTCAGCTCGATGGAGCAGACGACCTCCGAAGTGGTCGCGGGTGCACGCCTCGCCGAGGACGCGGGTACCGCGCTGGGCGAGATCGAAAAGGTGTCGTCGGACCTGTCCGGCCTCATTCAGGGCATCTCGACCGCAGCGCAGCAGCAGTCCGGCGCCGCGGCGAACATCACCCTGACCATGAACACGATTCAGCAGATCACCTCGCAGACCACGCAGGGCGCGAACCAGACGGCCGAGTCGATCGGCAACCTGGCACAGCTCGCTGCCGACCTGCGCCGCTCGGTCGCCGACTTCAAGCTGCCGGCCTGACCTGTTCTGCACCGCTGAAACAACCGAAGAATCGCTGTTTGGACCCTAGACGCATGACCAGGCTCGCTCCCGACTGCTTTGTGACCGTTCGCGGCGCCGTTGCGTGCCGCGACGGTGGCGGCAGCCGCGGCTCCGCCGCCCAATGGAGTGCGCAATGAACATGACGCGCGAAGCGATCGATACCACCACGCTCGGCTGGATCAAGCCCGAGCTCGATGAAACGCTGCGCCATGCGCGGCAGGACATCGAAGCCTTTGCCGAAAGCCCGTCCGACACCGGCGCGATGCGCAATTGCGCCGGCCACCTGCATCAGGTCGCCGGCACGCTGCGCATGGTGGAACTGCATGCGCCGGCCATGGTCGCCGACGAGATGGAGCAGCTCGCACGCGCGCTGCAGACGGGCTCGGTGGGCGACCTGGACGACGCCTGCGGCGTGCTGATGCGCGGCGTGGTGCAGCTGCCTGACTATCTCGAGCGCCTGCAGGGCGGGCATCGCGATATTCCGATCGTGCTGTTGCCGCTGCTCAACGAACTGCGCGCCGCGCGTGGCGCGCAGGCTCTTGACGAAGCGTCGCTGTTCGTTGCGAACCTCGAGCGGTCATTGCCGAAGACTCTGGTTGCTCCGACCTCCGGTGCGCGTGCGAATGCCTCGGCGCCGCTGGCGGCCATGCGGGCCGCCGTGGCCGCGTGGCGCGAGGACGCGGTTTCCATCGACGCCGCTCCGCTGGTGAATTCGCTGCAGGCCCTGCTCGGTGCGACCGAGGCCGAGCCGCTGCGTCGCATGCTGTGGGTGGCGCACGCCACTGCCAGCGCACTGAATGACCACGCACTCGTGCCGTCGCGTGCGCTGCGCGAGGTGTTTGCAGGCGTGGAGCGTGAAGCCGCGCGCCTCGTCGACGCAACGCGCGCGCAGATGTACAGCGGCGACGCCGGCGCCGAGCCGACGCGCCAGTTGCTGTTCCAGATCGCGCGCAGCGACAGCCGCCATCCGGCGCTGGAGGAAGTGCGCCAGGTATTCCGTCTCGACACGGCCGCGCCGAGCGAATCCGAACTCGCGCATGCCCGTGGCAGCCTGAGCGGGCGCAATCGCGCCCTGCTCGACACCGTCTCGGCCGCGATCAAGGAAGACCTCCTTCGCGTCAAGGACGCGCTCGACCTGTACCTGCGCACCGGCCGCACCGATGTGGCCGAGCTGCATCCGCAGGTCGACGCGCTGACGCGTGTCGGCGAAACGCTGGGCATGATGGGCGTGGACGTTGCACGCGGTGTCGTCATGCAGCAGCGCGACGCGATGCGGCAGATCGTCGGCGGCGAGCGCGCCGCGGACGAGAATGCGCTGCTCGATATCGCCGGTGCGTTGCTTTACGTCGATGCCTCGCTCGACGACCAGGTCGCACGCCTGGGCCTGCCCGAAGACCGCGGCATCGATGAGGGGCGCACGGGTGAGTCGCGCCGCATGCTCGATCTCGTCGTGCGCGAAGCGATCGCGAATTTCGGCGACGCGCGCCAGTCCTTCGTTGCCTTCGTCGAAACCGGCTGGGACCACGCGCAGCTGGCCGAAGTGCCGCGCCTGCTGGCGGAAGTGGCCGGTGCGCTGCGTATCGTCGAGATGCCGGTCGCTGCCGACTACCTGACGGCAATCCACCGCTACACGAATGTCGAGCTGGTCGAGAACCGCCGCGTGCCCAGCGGGCAGCAGCTCGACACGCTGGCCGATGCGCTGGCCAGCATCGAGTACTACCTGGAAGCGCTGCGCGACCAGCGACCGAACCGCGACGACATCCTCGAGATCGCGCGACAGAGCTTGGAGCGCCTGCGTTACTGGCCGCTGCCCGGCACCGTCGCGCCCGTGGAAACGTCGCAGGACATGCAGGCCACGACGGCGGCCGCCCTCGAGGCGATCGGCGGCGATCATGCCGTGGCGTCCGAGCCTGGTTTCAGTGCGGTCGAGTCGTCGATCGATGTAACGCCCGCGGCCTCTGTCGAGCTCGACACAGCCGCGGTTGCGCCGGCTATTGGGCTTGCGACGCCTGCCCAGACGGGCATCCATGCCGGCTTCGAGCACAACGCCGACATCGACGACGAAATCCGCGAGATATTCCTGGAAGAGCTGCAGGAAGAGATCGATAACCTCGCCGGCCTGCTGCCGGCGTGGCGCGCTGCGCCGGACGACCTGGAAACCCTGCGTTCGGTGCGTCGTGTGTTCCACACGCTCAAGGGCAGCGGCCGCCTGGTCGGTGCACGCACACTCGGCGAATTCAGCTGGAAGATCGAGACGCTGCTCAACTGCGTGCGCGACGGCCAGCGCCCGGCCTCGCCGGCGGTGCTTGCGATCGTCGAGCGCGCGTTCGAAAGCCTGCCCGCGCTGCATGCCGCGCTTGCGGCTGACGGTTTCACATCCGTCGATCTGCCCGGCCTGGAGGCGACTGCCGAGCGCGTCGCCGCGGGCGAGGACGTCTTCTATACGCCGGCGCCGGTGCTTGACGCCGCACCTGCCGCGTCGCTGGACCTTGCCGCCGAGTCTGCTCCGCAGCCGACGACTGCCATCGACGAGCCCGGTGTTGCCGCGTCGGTCGATCCGGTCCTGCTCGAAATCCTGGCCGTCGAGGTCACGGGTCACCTCGCCACGATCGACCAGTGGCTGCAGTCCGGCCATCCGGCGAACGACCGTCTGCAGCGTGCGATCCACACGCTCAACGGCGCACTGGCGATGACCGAAGTGCCGGTGATCACCGAGGTCACCGGTCCGACCGAAGCCTACGTCAAGCGTCTGCTTGCCGCTGGCGGCGTGCCGACGGCTGAAGGCCGCGAAGGTCTGGTGGCGGTCGCCGAGGCGATCCGCCGCACGCTGGCTGCACTTGAATCGCCCAGCCCGCGCGTGCCGCTCTTTACCGGCCTCGCCGCCCGCATGCTGTCACTGCGCGACAGCCTGCCGGATGCGCGCATGCCGATGATGCATGACGACACCGATGCGTTTGCCGAACTTGCGCCGATCGATTCCGGTGCGTCGCGCGAAGCGGAGCGGCTTGAGTTCGAACGCGCGGAAGCAGCACGTCTTGACGCGGAGCGGCTCGAAGCCGAGCGCGCAGAGCAAGCGCGCTTTGAAACAGAACGTGCCGAAGCCGAGCGTCTTGAAGCGCAACGCATCGAGGCCGAACGAGTCGAAGCGGAACGTGCTGAAGCCGAGCGTCTTGAAGCGCAACGCATCGAGGCCGAGCGCGTCGAAGCTGAGCGCGTCGAAGCTGAGCGCGTAGAAGCAGAGCGTGCCGAAGCGGCGCGTCTCGAGGCGGAACGCATCGAAGCCGAACGTCTCGAAGCCGAGCGCCTTGAGGCCGAGCGTGCGGAAGCGGCGCGACTTGAGGCCGAACGCATCGAAGCCGAACGTCTCGAAGCCGAACGTCTCGAAGCCGAACGTCTCGAAGCCGAACGTCTTGAGGCCGAGCGTGCGGAAGCGGCACGACTTGAGGCGGAACGCATCGAAGCCGAGCGCCTTGAGGCTGTACGTCTCGAAGC
>CADCUA010000294.1 GCA_902805755.1 uncultured Lysobacter sp. | reverse complement strand
ACCTGCCGCCGCCGCCGCAATGCCTGGCGCAGATGATCGAGATTTCCGAACTGCTGGGCCGGGAGTTCGATTTCATCCGCGTCGACCTGTACGAGATCGATGGACGCACGGTGTATTTCGGCGAGTTGACGCTTGCGCCGGGTTCCGGTCTATCGAAATTCGACCCGGTCGATTACGACGAGATCTTCGGCCGCTACTGGTAAGCGTTGCCGTACTAAAACGAAAAAGGCGGCCCCGGTTGAGCGGGGCCGCCTTTGAATGACGCGAATGGGATCGCGCGTGTCGGGAATCCCTGTCCCTGTTGTTCTTACTTGACCGAGAAGGTGCTGCGTGCGACGGCCGAGAGTTCGCCGGAGATCGCATCGGCGCGCAGCTTGTACGTGCCGACCGAGCTCGAGCCCGTGCCGGTGACGAACGAGGCCTTCGCGTAGCCCATGCTGTCGGTCGTCGCCTTGAGCACGATCTCGGTGACGCCGTCCGGCTTCATCGCACCGAAGCGAACGCTGGCACCGTAGACCGGCTTGCCGTCTTTCAGCACACGTGAGGTCATGTAGACCGTAGCGCCGCGCGTGTAGCTGGTCTTGTCGGTGCTGACAGTTTCGGTGAGCAGGTTGCCGACGGTGAACGTGCTGCTAGCGGTGGCGGTCAGCGTTTCCAGCTCGGCATCGGCACGCAGGCGGTAGGTGCCGATCGAGCTGGAGCCTGTGCCCGACACGAACGATGCCTTGGCGTAGCCGTAGCTGTCGGTGATCGCCCGCAGGACCACTTCGCTGACACCATCGGGCTTGAACGCGCCGAAGCGAACGTTCGCGCCGCGGATCGCCTTGCCGTCCTTGAACACGCGTGCCGTCATGTTGACCGTCGCGCCCGGGACATAAGCCGTCTTGTCCGTGCTGACCGTTCCCGACAGCGTCGACTTGATCGCTTCAACGAACTTGACCGAATACACCGTCGATGCATTGGCGGTATGGATCGCGCCAGCGCCGCTGCTGACCCCGACGCCGATGCCGTAGTTGCCGGCGACTGCGTTGCCGGCCGAGGTGACCTGCAGAGTCGCGGTCGAACCCGCACCCGGGGCCAGCGAGACGCTGGTGACGCTCAGCGTACCGGTCCAGCCGGTCGGAACTGAGCCGGCGAAGCTGAAGGTGCTGGTCGGGCAGACGCTGCTGTCGTTATTGGTGAGCGCTACGTTGTAGGTGTTCGTCATTCCGGCGGCGACTGCGGTCGTCGGGCCGGTGATCGTGAGCGTTGGCGCGGCTGCAAGGCACACGGCTTTCACCGAATACAGCGCCGATGCATTGGCAGTGTGGACACCACCCGCGTTGCTGCCCACTCCGAAGCCGATGCCGTAGTCGCCGACAGCCGTGTCGGCAGCGGAGGTGACCTGCAGAGTGGCGGTCGAACTCGCGCCCGGGGCCAGGGTCGTCGTCGTGGCGCTCAGGTTGCCGGTCCAGCCCGACGGGATGGAGCGGGCGAGGTCGAACGTCGTGTTCGCGCAGGCGCTGCTGTCGTTGTTGGTGATGGACAGGGTGTAGGTGTTGGTTGTGCCTGCTGCAACCGCCAAGATCGGGCCGGACATCGTTACCGTCGGTGCGGCGGCTTCGCATACCGGCGCCGGCGGTTCGACCACGGCCTGCAGCTCATATGCGCCGATGTCGCTCGCGACGCCCGAAGGACGCGGCTGCATCAGGAAGTCGCCGGAGAGGTCGGGCAACTGCACGACCTTGTCAGCCACCGGGCTGCCCGGCAGCGGCGTGGCGTCGAACGTGGCCAGCGTCATGTTCGCCAGCTTCGGATCCTGGCCGCAGATGCTGCCGGTCGGGCAGGTGTTGTTCTTGACCTTCCACAGCAGGTTGCCGGCCCAGCTCACCGCGGCCGGAGCCGCGTTCGCGTAATACGCCGAGCTCTGCATCGTCGCATCGTCCCAGCGCGGGAAGCCCACCAGCACGTTGTTCTCGATGCGGATCGCGCCCGTGCTGTCGCCTTCGTTTGCACCGATCAGCACGCCACCTTCGCCGGTGATCGTGTTGTGGCGCACCAGCACCTTGTCGTTCGCCGTCATCACCAGCTGCAACGTGTTGCCCGCCGCGCGGCAGTTGTCCAGCTCCACCATGTAGTCGCGACCACGGAAATACGCGCAGTTGCTGACGAGGACGGAGTTTTCGATCGTTGCGTTACCGCGCACCTTGGCCTGGTTGCCGGCATTGCCGACCGCGTACAGGCGACGCACGGTGACCGTGGTGGCTTCCTCGCCATCCATGTAGCGAAGGTCCAGGCCGTCGGAGGTGTTGTGGTGGATGAAGCTGTCTTCGATCAGCCACTGGCCACCGGTGTAGTACGTGCCGATGCCGTCGCCGTAGCCGCCGGTCTGCTGCGCCCAGCACGCCCAGGTCTCGCCGGTCTGCCAGCGCTCGCCGCAGCCGTTCCAGGACACTTCGACATTGCGCAGCACCATGAAGCCGGAGTTCGAGCTGGCCGCTTCGCCGACGCTGCCGTCCCAGCCCACGCGGCCGTTCTTGTTGATGCGCACGCGCTCGATCAGCCAGTTGCTGAGCGCGCCGGTGTTCATGCCCATGTGCGCAAGGCCATGGATGTTCAGATCATGCAGGTACACGTTCGCGGAGTTCGTCGCATACACGCCGACGCGGGCGTAGTTCGTGCCGAGCACGCAGTTCGCGACCGTTTGGCTGTGCGAGTAGACGCAATCGCTGCGGTCGGTGATCTCGAGGTTGCCGACTTCGACGTTCGAGCGGCTGGCGAGGTTGATGATGCGGCTGGTGTTGACCGCGCCCCACAGCTGCGGCGTTACGCCGTCCTTGCCGAGGATGCGGGTCTTGGCCGTGGCGGTCGGACCGGAGGGAATCGGCGCCATGTAGCAGCTCGAGCCGCCGCAGCTGCCGGCGCCCGGGGCGCCCTGGCCCATCATGTAGCTGCCGCCGCCGATGATCAGCGTGTCGCCGCCGGCGATGCGCGGGGTGCCGCCCGGCGGCAGCGCGAAGAACGGATGCTTCCACGCGCAGGCCTGGCCCGTGCCGCTGCCCGGATACGCCGCGTCGCTACGACCGTTGCACTGGGTCGCATCACCACCGTCGGTGCGGACGTAATGGGTTGTCGCGGCGGACGCAATGCCGGAGGCGGCGAAC
>CADCUA010000293.1 GCA_902805755.1 uncultured Lysobacter sp. | reverse complement strand
GTTTCCCGCAATCCTGACCGACAAGGTGGTTGGAACGCAGGCCACCGAGTTGTATCGGGACGCCCGCGCGATGCTTGCACGCATCGTCAGCGAGAAATGGCTGACGGCGCGCGCGGTGTTTGCGCTGTGGCCGGCCTGGAGTGTGGGTGACGACGTCGAAGTGTCGACCGATGCCGGAACGGCTGTGCTGCATTTCCTGCGGCAGCAGGTCGACAAGCCGGTCGATCGCCCCGACTTCTGCCTGGCCGACTTCATCGCCCCGAAAGATTCGGGCAGACAGGACTGGATCGGCGGGTTCGCGTGCACCGCGGGAATCGGCATCGAACCGCATGTCGCACGCTTCGAAGCCGACCACGACGATTACAACGCGATCCTGCTCAAGGCACTGGCGGATCGATTGGCCGAAGCGTTCGCGGAGCGGCTGCACCAGCGAGTGCGGATGGAGTTCTGGGGGTATGCGCCGGACGAGACGCTGGACAACGAATCACTCGTGGCCGAACGCTATCGCGGCATTCGTCCGGCCCCGGGGTATCCCGCATGCCCCGAGCACAGCGAAAAGGCAACGCTGTTCCGGTTGCTGGATGCCGAACGCAACGCAGGCGTGCAGCTGACCGAGAACTTCGCGATGTATCCGGCCTCCGCGGTTTCGGGCTATTACTTCAGCCACCCTGGTAGCCAGTATTTCGTCGTTGGGCGCGTGTCACGGGAGCAGGTGGAGGACTACGCGAAGCGCAAGGGCGTGTCGATGGCGCAAGCGGAGCGCTGGCTGGCGTCGAATCTGGACTACGACCCGGAATAAACGCGCCGCCGCGGAGGTCCAGATACCACGCTGCCCTGCTCCATGCATGCCTCGGGAAGGATCTCCGGGGCGTCAGTTGGACACGCTCCGCATCGACAAGCGCATTGCGTAGGCCTAACGGGCGGACAGCTCAGGTGCGCTGGAGCACGCAGGAGCTCAGCACAGCGCGCACTTCAGGGCCTCGGCAATCTCAAGTAGCGCCTGTCCCGTCGGGAGCAAGCGACATCGCGAGCCGCGCAGCGCTATCGCTTACCAGACGAGATCGTCAGGCACCTGGTACTTCGGATCGGCATAGGGATCGTCACCGGCGGGCGCATTGGGGTCGACCTGCAGTGCAATCGCCGCCGGGAAGATCGCCTGTACCTGCGCGATAACCTCGGCGTCCACCAGCACGTAGCGGCCCTCGTTCTGCAGCACGCCCAGCTCGCCCGCATTAAGTGCCTTGAGCTGGTCCGCCGTCACGTAGATGCGTTTGATCTTGCCGCCGTACGGGAAATGACGCGCAATCTCCGCATCGGCAACGTTCAGCGCACGACCCTTGACGAGCTCCGCGACGCGTCCGCGCGCCTCACGACGCTTGCGCGCCTCTTCCTGCTTCGCCGCTTCGGCCGCGATGCGTTCTTCCTTCTCGCGCTGGGCGCGGATCGCGTACGCCTTGGCGAGGTCGATTTCCTCGCGCGTGCGGGGAGGCTTTCCGGACGGCGCAGGGCGCGCGCCTGCGTTCGGCCGCGAGGCGCCGGGCTTCGCCTGCGGCCTCGCGTTCGGGTTCCGGTTCACGGCAGGAGTCGGATTCGGGTGGCGGCGCTGTTCGCCGCCGGCACGTTCGTCGCGACGCGGCGCCGGCCGCGCATCCTTGCGTTCGGGCTTGGGCGGCGGCGCGAAGCCCAGGCCGAGGAGTTGGTCGCGCAGGCTGTTGGTCATGATCGTGTCGAACCGGCTAAGCGAAGCATCAATAGTGCGGAGGGGGCGGTTCGAGCGAGGCGTCCGCCGACAGGGGCCCGGCCGACATCGCGGTGCGCAGCTGCCGCAGCTCCTCGAGAGCGCGATGCAGCAGCAGTCCCGTGCGGGCTTCCTCGTCCCGCGCGGCCGCCAGTGCATCGCTCAGCTCGCCCAGCGCATGCTCCTGGAACGCGAGCCGCGTTTCCAGGTCGATCAGGCGCTGTTCGACATCGACGGTCATGCAACCTCGCTGCGGATCGACCGTCCGCGGCCGATTCCGTAATACGCAAGACCCGCCGACTCGACTTCATCGGGCTGATAGAGATTGCGGCCGTCAAACACCACGCCGTCGCGCAGCGACTGCCGCAGGCGTGCGAAATCCGGGCTGCGGAACTGCTTCCATTCGGTAACGACAACCAGTGCATCCGCACCCGCAAGCGCCGCATGGTCCGATTCGCAAAGCACGAGATCGTCGCGGTCGCCGAAGATGCCGTGCGTCGCCTCGCGCGCCTCCGGGTCGAACGCGCGCACGCTGGCGCCCGCCTGCCAGAGCTGTTCGATCAGCCGTCGGCTGGATGCCTCGCGCATGTCGTCGGTATTGGGCTTGAACGCCAGGCCCCAGACCGCGACGGTCTTGCCGCGCAGCGCGGATTCGCCGCCGTAGTGACGGACCATCAGTTCGAACAGGTGGCTCTTCTGCCGGTCGTTTACGTTCTCGACCGCGTCAAGGAGGTGGGTCGTATAGCCGCACTTGAGCGCGGTTCGCGACAGCGCACGCACGTCCTTGGGGAAGCACGAGCCGCCGTATCCGGCACCGGGATAGATGAAGTGCCAGCCGATGCGCGGATCCGAACCGATGCCCTGGCGCACCATCTCGATATCGGCGCCCACGCGCTCGGCGATGTTCGCGACTTCGTTCATGAAGCTGATCTTCGTAGCGAGCATTGCGTTCGCCGCGTATTTCGTCAGCTCCGCCGAGCGGACATCCATGACCTGGATTCGTTCGTGGTTGCGGTTGAACGGCGCGTACAGGCGCTTGAGGCGCTCTACGGCCGAGGCGCTGCTGGCACCGATGATGATGCGATCCGGCCGCATGCAGTCGTTGACGGCATCGCCTTCCTTCAGGAACTCGGGATTCGAGACCACGTCGAACTCGATGTCCACGCCGCGGCTTGCCAATTGCTCGGCAATGACAGCGCGCACCCGATCGGCCGTGCCGACGGGAACGGTCGACTTGTTGACGATGACGGCGGGTCGCTCCAGGTGCGCGCCGATCGTGCGGGCGACCTCCACCACGTACTTCAGGTCCGCATCGCCTTCGCCGTCCGGCGGGGTGCCGACGGCAATGAAGATGATGTCACCGTGCGCAACACCGGCTGCGGCTGGGTGCGCCGCGCAAGCTCCTAGCTGCGCGGCAGCAGCGCCTTGGCGG
>CADCUA010000292.1 GCA_902805755.1 uncultured Lysobacter sp. | reverse complement strand
GGGGGCTGGTGTTTCGCGTGGTCGAGCGTTAACGCGCCGAGCAGGCGTACAGCGTGTAAAGCAACACGCGCTCCGGACGCTGGACCTCCGATGGCGTGCCGGCGATATACGCCGCCGGCAGCGCTGCCGGTGCGCTGCTGGAGTACCTCGCCCATCTGGAAGGCGATTCACCCGAAGAACTCGTCGTCGTGACCGCGCAGCTTCCGGGCGGTGCGGTCACGGTCGCCGACACCCTGCCGCCGCAGTGGCGTGAACGTCCCTATCGCAGTGACGTGCGTGCCTACGGCGACGGCTGGATCGCGAACGGCAAATCACTTGCGCTGGAAGTGCCCAGCGTGGTCTGCCCCAGCGAACACAACGTGCTGATCAATCCACTGCACCCGGACGCGGCGCAGCTCAAGATCCGCGCGATCGACCCGCTGCATATCGACCCCCGGCTGCGTTACTGACCCGATCCCTCAAGCAGCCAAGCAGTGTTGTTCCACATCCTTTCCCCCGCGCACCACAGGAGTTTTGACCCATGGCCGACATGACCCAAGCCCCATCCTCCGAACGCCCACGCAGCGGACGCGGTTTCGCCAGCATGGATGCCGAGAAGCAGCGTGCGATCTCGAGCAAGGGCGGGCGGGCCGCGCACCGCAGCGGCAACGCGCATGAATTCGACTCGCAGCAGGCGCGCGAAGCCGGGCGCCTTGGCGGCCGTGCACGTGCGGCGAATGCGCGTCGTCGCATGCAGGCACAGAACAACGGCCCGACCGGCAGCGACCTGACGCACTGACGTTCGGGCCTGCGAGGGCTGTGCCTATGCCGGCGTCCAAATGACGCCGGCATCGCTTTTTCTGGGCGATGGAAAGTCTGAGCGGCGCCGTGCCGTGCCGTGCCGTGGATGTCGATGTCGATGATGCAGAACGTGCAATCACCGGACGTTCTTGCGTTTGCCGGACTGCGCGGCGCAAGTCGAACGCACTTCGGCATCGACGCATTAGAGAGGCCGCAGAGGCCTGCGGCAGCAAGGAAGTATTTTCGCAACGGCCGCTCTGCTGCAGCCGCCTCTACGCTGACAGCTTTAACGCCTTACCCACTGCGGCTGAGCGTGATCTCCCGCGGACATTGGCTGAATCCCACGGCCGGCTCTGCATATCGAGCTGAGCACTCAAACGGACGCCAGCGCCCGGTCGCCGCGCGTGATCGCCTGCGAAGCGGTGCCCGCGATCAGACCGGCAGCTTCGGTGCGCGTGCGGCGAGTTCAGCGATGAACGCGGGAGTATCGCGTGCGGCCGCATCAACCAAGCTGTAACGGTTCGGCGTGCGCACGCGTGCAAGTTCTTCCCAGGTCAGCGGCACCGAGGCGGGGGCACCGGCACGCGCGCGCAGCGACCAGGTGGCGATGCCGGTCGCGCCGCGCCCGTTTCGGAGCCAGTCGATGAAGATGCGTCCCTCGCGCTTGGCCTTGCTCATCGTCGCGATGTAGCGCTCCGGTTGCTCACGCGTCATCGCATCAGCGAATGCCTCACAGAAAGTGCGCACCTGCTCCCAGTCGGCATGCGGCGTGATCGGTGCGACCACGTGCACGCCCTTGCCGCCGGTGAGTTTTGGATAGGACTCCAGCCCCGCTTGCGTGAGCCGCTCGCGCACCTCGCGCGCCGCCGCTTTGACATCGCTCCACGCAAGGCCTTCGTCCGGATCCAGATCGAAGATGATGCGGTCCGGGCGCTCCAGATCCTCCACGGTCGAACCCCAGGGGTGGAATTCAAGCGCGTTCATCTGCACCAGGCTCATGAGCCCGGCGAGATCGTCGACATAGAAATACGTCGCGCGGTCGCCGTCGTTCTCGACGATGGGCAGGCGCTTGACCGCCGCGCCGAAGCCCGGGCCGGCGTGTTTCTGGAAGAAGCGCGGTCCATCGATCCCGTCCGGGCAGCGCACGATCGACAGCAGCCGCCCACGGATTTCCGGCAACAGCCGTTCGGCAACCGCCAGGTAGTAATCGAACACCTGCTGCTTGGTGTAGCCCGCATCCGGGTACAGCAGCTTGCCGGGCGAGCTGAGCGTGGGCAGCGACGCATCGACCGGCGTTGCGGTTTCGACCTGACCGGACGTGCGCTTATTCGCACGTGCCGGTGGCTTCGATGCTGCGACGGACTTCGCCGCGCGCGCAGGCGCTGCGTCGCGCGTGCGCGTCGCCGCGGGCTTGACCGGCGCGTCGCGGCGATCGGCCGTGGTGTCCTCGGTGGCCGGCTTGTCTTCGCGCAGACGATGGAACGTCGCCTGGCGCAGCAGGCCTTCCTTGCTCCAGCCGCGGAACAGCACTTCCACCACGAACTGCGGCTTCACCCAGTGCACGCGACCGGCCGCGCGCGGCAGGTGCCCGGGCAGCGTCACCGGCGCGGTACCGGTCGCGATCGCCTCCAGCTGGCGCGGCAGGTCCCGCAGCAGGTCCGGGCCCAATCCGGAGCCGACGCGGCCGGCATAGACGAGCCGTCCCTCGGTGCGCTGCGCGAGCAGCAACGCGCCCAAGCCTTTGCGCGAGCCTTTCGGGTCGGTGTAGCCGACGACGATGAAGTCGCGCGTTTCCACCGCCTTGACCTTGAGCCAATTCTCGGAGCGGCCGGCCTGGTAAACAGAATCCGCACGCTTGCTGATGATGCCTTCCATGCCCTGCGCACTCGCCGCACGGAACAGCTCCGGCCCCTGTCCGCGGATGTCGGTGCTGAAGAACAGGCGCGGGTCGGCGCCGTCGAGCAGGTCTTTCAACAGCGCCTTACGCTCGATCAGCGGCGCCCGGGTCAGGTCGAAGCCGTCCAGTCGCATGAGGTCGAACACGCACAGCCGTAGTTGCGCGGTGTCACGGTCCTTCAATGCCTGCTGCAGGCCGTTGAACGTGCTGTAACCGTTCGCATCGACCGCGATGAGCTCGCCATCGAGCGCCGCGTCCACGCCCAGCGCGGCCAGCGCCTGCATCAGCTCGGGCACGCGGTCGTTCCAGCTCAGTCCGTTGCGCGACCACAGTTGCGGCGCGTCGCCGGTTGCGGCAATCAGCCGGTACCCGTCCCACTTCCACTCGTGCACCCAGTCCGTACCGGCCGGCGCGTCGTCGGCCGCGATCGTGAGCATCGGCTCGACGAATTCGCCGGGCTCAGCCCGACGGCCGCCCGACAACCCACGTGCGCGCTCACGCAGTGCGGCAAGCGCGGGGTGTGCGACGACGCGACGGCGCGATGCGGCCGCGGGTTCGGTACGGCTGCCCTTCGCTGTCGAAGATCGCGCCGAGGCCTTGGGTGTCGCTGACTTCGATGTCGCCGTCCCGGCCGTGCGCTTGGCGACTGCCGTCTTGCGCACGGTCGCAGCCGTCGCCGGTTCACGGCGATCCGGGCGCGTCTGCGCGGGCGGCATCATGTGCGCGGCCCGGATGCGTTCGCCTTTCTCCCGCGACGCACCGGGCGCATCCATGGGCGGCGCGGGAATGCCGTCGAGCAGGTCATCGGCTTCCAGATCATTCGCATATTCGTCGGTGCGCTTGAGCAGCAGCCATTGCGGCTTGGTCGATTCGCGCCCGGTGCGCACCAGGTTCCAGCGGCCTTTCAGGCGCTCGCCAAACAGCTCGAATTCCAGCCGCCCGCGCCGGATCGATTCGGTCGCGTCCCCGACCGGGCGCCACGTGCCCGCATCGAACACCGCGACGTGCCCGGCGCCGTACTCGCCTTCGGGAATCAATCCCTCGAACGCGGCGTATTCCAGCGGATGGTCTTCGACCTCCACCGCGAGGCGCTTTTCGCCCGGCCGCAGTGACGGGCCTTTCGGCACCGACCAGCTGCGCAGCACGCCGTCGACTTCGAGGCGGAAATCGTAATGACGCACGCTCGCGTGGTGCAGCTGCACGACGAAGCTGCGCTCGCCCGACGCATCGGTCACCGCTTCCTGGCCGCGCGGTTCGGAGGTGACGTTGAAATGCCGCTTGCGGTGGTATTCGGTGAGTGCCATGGCTCAGGCCTGCTTGCGCGCGCGCGTGGTGGTTTTCTTCGCGGCTTTCTTCGTGCTCTTGCGCGCGGTCTTCTTCGCCGGCGCCGCATCGGCGTCGCCCGTGTCGTGGGCGGGCGCGCCCTTCTTCTTCAGGCTCTGCTGCAGCAGCGCCATGAAGTCCACGACGTTCGTTGCGACCTCCTGCTCGTCGTCATGCTCTTCGATCTGCGCGGTATGGCCCTTGTCGGCGATGCGCTGCTTGATCACGGCCTGCAGCCGCTCGCGGAACTCGTCCTTGTATTCGCTGGGCTGCCAGTCATCGGTCATCGATTCCAGCAGCGCCTGCGCCATCTTCAGCTCCTTCGCGGTGACGCCGAAGTCAGCCGCCTTGCCTTCGGGAATCTCGTACTCGTCCGGCTGCACCAACTCCTGCGGAAAGCGCAGCAGGATCAGCATCAGCGCGTTGTCCTGCGCGGTGACCATCGCGAGGTATTCGCGCGTGCGGATCACCACGCGCCCGATGCCGACGCGCCCGGAGTCGCGCAGCACCTCGCGCAGCAGCACATAGCCTTTTTCGGCTTTCTTGCCCGGCACCAGCAGATAGGGTTTTTCGAAATACGCGGGCGAGACCGAATCGCGCGGCACGAAGGCGTCCAGCGCGATCGTCTCGTTGTTCTCCGCCGCGGCCTTCGCGATGTCCTCGGGCTCGAGCACAACATAGCTGCCTTTCGCGTATTCGTACGCCTTGACGATTTCCTTCCACGGCACTTCTTCACCGGTCTCGGCGTTGACGCGCTCGTAGCGAACCGGCGTGTTGTCACGCGAGTCGATCATGCGGAAGGAAATGTCGGTGCGGCGCTCGCCGGCCATGAGCCGGATCGGGATATTGAGCAGGCCGAACGAGATCGAACCGGACCAGATCGGGCGGGCCATGACGCGTCTCCTCGAAGCTAGACCGCACGATTGCGCAGCACTCGTCCGCAGGGGGTGAAAGCTGCAACGCATTGCACATCCGTCACGTGCGTCTCACTGCAGCGGGACAACCCTTTGCACATCGGGGCGCGCGCTGCGCGGGCCCGCATGACTTGAACGCCGCGCGCAGCGGCACGACCGCATCCAGGAGCCGGCCATGAAAACCCGCCACGTATTCAGCACGCCCGACGTGTCCACGGCCAAGGCCGCCATCGATGCGGCGCTCGGCGCCGGTATCGATCGCGACGACCTGTCGCTGATCGCGCGCTCGGACATCGAACTCGACGTGATCCCGGACGATCTCAAGGAAGCCGGCACCGACTTCATGCCGGCCGCGTTGCGCGGCACCGGCTATGGCGCCGTGGCGGGCCTGCTTGCCGGTCTCGCGGCCGTGGTGGCGAC
Organism: uncultured Lysobacter sp.; assembly: GCA_902805755.1. Lineage (GTDB taxonomy): Bacteria > Pseudomonadota > Gammaproteobacteria > Xanthomonadales > Xanthomonadaceae > Cognatilysobacter. The sequence continues at coordinate 3,005 of CADCUA010000292.1, read as the reverse complement.
GCCGCTGGGCGTGACGCTCGCCGGCGCCGCGATCATGGCCGCCGGTGGCGCGGCCGTCGGCGGCTGGGCCGCGTCGATCGTCGGCGGCGCGTTGCCCGATCCCGTGCGTCGCGACTTCGATGACCAGATCAGCGCAGGCAAGATCCTGCTCGTGATCGACGCGCCGAAGGAAATTCTGGAGCAGGTCGAACCCTTGCTGGTTCGCTCGGGTGCAACGGCGCTGGCGTTCGAGTCGACGACCGCGCTGTCGCGCTGAGGCGGGCGCTGTCGCGAAGATTGGGCGGCGCGTGAGGCGCTCCGGGTCATCGACGGAACGTTCGCACGCATCTGCAGGTGCGGGGCCGTAGGACATCAAGCCCCGGCTCAACCGTGCTTACGCATCACCGCTTTTAAATTGCCGCCGGTCGTCATCTCGATCGCATTGTTCGCACTCGCGAATTCGATGCGGACCGCCGGACATGACGAGGGCGCCCGCAGGCGCCCTCGTGTCGAGCTTGTGTCGCGGGATCAGCCCTTGCCGCCGCGCGTGCGCTTGGGCTTCTCGCTCTTGATGGGCTGGCCGCTGTGCTTCTGGTCGCTGCGGACGGTGCCGCTCTTCTCGTAGGCGGGCGTGGGCGTGCTGCCTTGGGTCGTCGGATCCTGCTGCGTCGCGTCGCCGCGGTTTTCGGGATGCGTCGTGCGTCCGTGCGCGCGGTATTCGGCATCGCTGACGAAGCCGTCGTGGTCGGCGTCCATCATCTCGAAGCCGGCCTTGAAGTCGGCATTGACGCCGCCTTCAGCCGCGCTGATGCGACCGTCGCCGTTCGTGTCCAGTTGCGTCCACACGCCACGCTGCGCGATGGCCGAATGTTCTGCGGCCTGTTCAGTGCCTTGCGACTGCGCCGGCGGCGTGCGCCGTGTCGGCTTCATCGCTTCTTCCTCCACCTCGTTTGCCGGTGGCGGCGAGGACTCATTCATTGTCTGGCCGGCGCCGACGCCGCGGGACGATTGCGTGGTATCGCCTGTGCGCTCTTGTGACATGACGCCGGTGCTGCCCGTCGATTGCGTCGCGCCGGTCTGCTGGGTGGACTGCGAAGCGCCGGTGGACTGGCCCGAGGCACGTGATTGCGTGGTCCCGGTCGCCTGCGAGGTGCCGGTGGACTGCGAGGTGCTCGCCGATTGCGCGATCGCGACGGGCGCGGCAAGCGCAGCGGCGACGGCAAGGGCGAGCAGAGATGCGGTGCGTTTCATGGAAGGCTCCTGTCGATGCCGTGGTGTCAGGCGCAGGAAGCATGCGCGGTGCGCATGTATATCGGGTGAGCAGCTGCAGTTATAACGGGTTGTTGATACGCGCCTCGCACGAAGCTAACGAAAGCGACGCGCTTGCGGCGCAGAATGCTTGAGCCACGCTGCATTGCGACATGCGCGCGCGCCTGTCGATCACGACCAGCCGATCCCGGCTTCGAAGCGCCTGCGTAGTGCAGTGATATCCAGGCCTGTCGCAAGCTGGTAATGCGGCCCGTCCGGAAACCGCGGCCAGTGCCCGCCCCATTCCAGCGCAGGCGACAGACCGCGCCGCGCGACGCGCTCGTAATCCTGGTCGCGGGTGGAATAGCGGCCGTCCGGCGCGAACACCGCAACGTCCCAGGCGACGCCGAAGTTGTGCGTGCTGCGCCCGGCACGTGCCTGCGTGACGATGGGGCCGCGGCGGCCGTCGCGCCCCTGGCGGTACAGCGCGTTCTGCTCGGCATAACTGCGCGTGCCCGACACGATGCGCACGTCCACGCCATCGACGAGAACGCGCGCGAGGAACCGGCGCGCCTGTTCCTGCGTGGCGAGCGTCAGGCTTGCGATGCTGGTTTCACTGCGCGCATCGAACGCGCCGAGTCGTTCGCGCAAGATGATGGAGCGCTGCTCGAACATGCGTTGCGCGGCCTGCGACTCCGACCCCCAGATTCCATCGAGCGCGGCGCGGTACAGCCCTTGCGCTCGCAGCAGGCGCTGGCTGAAGAGCACATCCGCACGCGTGGGCCGACTCGCCATATCACCTCGCTTGCATCGATCCTCGAGGCGGCGTGGTGAGCAGTGCGTGCAGCAGCTCGATCAGCCCGACGAAAACCCCTTGCTCAGCGCACGGAGACGGCCTGCACCGCATCCAGACCCAGCGCGACGCGGTATACGCGATGCAGTGCGAGCACGCGCTGCACGTAATGGCGCGTCTCACGGAACGGCGGCACCCCGCCATGGCGCGCAACGGCGCCGGCGCCGGCGTTGTAGGCAGCAGCCACCAGCTCCAGGTTGCCGCGATACAGCCGCATCAGCTGCCGCAGGTGCACCGCCGCGCCCTGGATCGATTCGGCCGGCGCGAATGCATTCACCACGCCCAGCTCGCTCGCGGTGGCCGGCATCAGCTGCATGACGCCCATCGCGCCCTTGGGCGAGATCGCATTGCGATCGAAACCGCTTTCCGCATGCGCGATCGCACGCAGCCAGGCTTCGTCCACGCCGGTGCGGCGCGATGCGGAACGGAACTCGCGTCCGTACGCTTCGAGTCGCGGCGCCTCCGGTCGCGGCGCTGCCTGCGCACGAGTGCCTGCATCGCTCGCAACGCTGGCAGGTACTGCCGGCTTCGGTGCGGGCGTGCTCACGGTGAATGCCAGCACCTTCGTCGAGCCCGGCAGCTTGCGCGTGCTGTAGACCGTCGCGCCGTCCTGCATGCGCTCATAAAGAACGCCATTGACGATGCCGAGCTCGCCCCACAGGTTCGGCAGCGCGACCGCATCGTCGGCGATCTCGCGCGCGGTGCAGCGCGAACCGGGCTCGGGGGCGGTGGCCAGGCTGACGGTTCCGCCCTGCTCGCAGCGATACACCGTGCGCGCGTGCGCGGGGAGATACAGGGAGCCGAGAAACGCGAGCGTTGCGATGGTGAGGCGATAGATCATGAGGCCACCGTACGCGGTGCGAGCAAGGGCCGCATGTGCACATCGTTTACCGGCGTTTAGCGCATGCGTCACGTGTTCATGCAC
>CADCUA010000291.1 GCA_902805755.1 uncultured Lysobacter sp. | reverse complement strand
CCAGCAGGTGCAGAAGCCGACGCTGGTCATGGCGCCGAACAAGACGTTGGCCGCGCAGCTCTATGGCGAGTTCAAGGGCTTCTTCCCGCATAACGCCGTCGAGTATTTCGTCAGCTACTACGACTACTACCAGCCCGAGGCCTATGTGCCGTCGAGCGATACGTTCATCGAGAAAGACAGTTCGGTGAACGAGCACATCGAGCAGATGCGGCTCTCGGCGACGAAGGCGCTGCTGGAGCGGCGTGACGCGATCATCGTGTGTACGGTCTCGGCGATCTACGGCCTGGGCGACCCGGGCGAGTACCACCGCATGGTGCTGCACATGGTGCGCGGTGAGCGCATCGACCAGCGCGAGCTGATCCGCCGCCTGACGGAAATGCAGTACAGCCGCAACGACACCGAGCTGCGACGCGGCACGTACCGCGTGCGGGGCGAAGTCATCGACGTGCATCCGGCGGAAAGCGAGGCGGAGGCCCTGCGCATCGAGCTGTTCGATGGCGAAATCGAGCAGCTGTCGGGATTTGACCCGCTGACGGGTGAGGTGCTGCGCAAGCTGCCGCGCTACACGATCTACCCGAAATCGCATTACGTCAGCTCGCGTCGCACCGTGCTGGAAGCGGTCGAGACGATCAAGGAAGAGCTGCGCGAGCGGCTCGAGCAGCTGTATGCGCAGAACAAGCTGGTCGAAGCGCAGCGGCTCGCGCAGCGCACGCAATTCGATCTGGAGATGCTGGCCGAGGTCGGCTTCTGCAACGGTATCGAGAACTACAGCCGCCACATGACCGGGCAGATGCCGGGCGAGCCGCCGCCGTGCCTGTTCGACTACCTGCCGCCGGACGCGTTGCTGGTCTGCGACGAATCACACGTGACGGTTCCGCAGGTCGGCGCGATGTTCAAGGGCGACCGCTCGCGCAAGGAAACGCTGGTGGAATTCGGCTTCCGGCTGCCGTCGGCGCTGGACAATCGGCCACTGAAGTTCGAGGAGTGGGAAGGGCGCTCACCGCGAGCGATTTTCGTATCTGCCACGCCGAGCACCTATGAGCTGGAAAAGTCGCAGGGCGAGGTCGTCGAGCTTGTCGTGCGTCCGACCGGGCTGATCGATCCCCAGGTCGAGATCCGCCCCGTTGCAACGCAGGTCGACGACGTGCTGGGCGAGATCAACGAGCGCGTCGCGATGGGCGATCGCGTGCTCATTACCACGCTGACCAAGCGCATGGCCGAAAACCTCACCGAATACCTCGGCGAGCACGGAATCAAGGTGCGCTACCTGCACTCGGACATCGATACGGTCGAACGCGTGGAGATCATCCGCGACCTGCGGCTGGGCAAGTTCGACGTGCTGGTCGGCATCAACCTGCTGCGCGAAGGTCTGGACATGCCCGAGGTGTCGCTGGTGGCAATCCTCGATGCCGACAAGGAAGGCTTCCTGCGCTCGTCGGGTTCACTGATCCAGACCATCGGTCGCGCGGCGCGCAACGTGCGCGGCAAGGCGATCCTGTATGCGGATTCCATCACGCGCTCCATGAAACTCGCGATCGACGAAACCGACCGGCGCCGGCAGAAGCAGGTCGAGTACAACCTGGAGCACGGCATCACGCCGGTCTCGACCGTGCGCAAGCTGGTGGACGTGTTCGAGGGCGCGCGCGCCGATCCGGACGCCGCGAAGGGCAAGGGCAAAGGCAAGGGCCGTCGCGTGGCGGAGCCTGAAACCGACTACGCGACCATGAGCCCGAACCAGGTCGCGACGCAGATCAAGGCGCTGGAGCAGAAGATGTACCAGCACGCGCGCGATCTGGAGTTCGAAAAGGCAGCCTCCGTCCGCGACGAGTTGCGCAAGCTGAAGGAGCGCGGGCTTATCAACTGACCGGTGGGTCTGCCGCGAGCTGAATTCCCGGCATGGAAGTCTGGCCGGGATGAAGGCGGCGCACGGCTGCGCAGTGCGTGATCCCGGCCACAGGATTACGCGGGTTGCCTGTTGCCCCGTCCGCAGCGTCGGGCTACACTGCGCGCCCCTCGCCGGGGCTTGTGATCGGCGAACGGGCGGTTAGCTCAGCGGTAGAGCACTACCTTGACATGGTAGGGGTCACAGGTTCGAACCCTGTACCGCCCACCACTACGTGGACAGACGGCGTGACCTTCGGGTCGCGCCGTTTGCTTTTGGGGCCTGACACGAGCACGGTCTCGCAAATCGCGACGCGGGTATCACAGGGTGAGACCCGCGCCTTCCAGAATCGCCGCGTCGTCAGGACGTTCATCGTCCACGACCGATTGAAGGCGAGGATCAACCACGGGGAGCAGCGTTGGAACAGTTGAGCGCAGGGCTGGTGGTGTATCGGGCAAGCCGCCTCGAGGCGCTGCTCGATCCGCTGGCGCAGCTGCTCGAAACGCAGTGTCCCGAGGACACGTTGGCGCCGCAGACCGTGATCGCGGCGCATCCCGGAATGAAGCATTGGCTGTTCGGCGCGCTGGCCCGCAGGCGCGGGCCGGGTGGCATCGTTGCGAACCTCGACATCCAGCTGCCCAGCACCTGGCTCGACCACCTGGCCGAGACCGTGCTCGGACAGACCGCGGTGGCGCTGCAGCCGTACCGACGCGAGCATCTGCGCTGGCGCATCCACGAGCTGCTGGACACGCTCGATGCCGACGACGTCCGGCTTTACCTTCGCGGCGATGACGTCGCGCGTCGCCGTTTCCAATTGGCCGACCGGTTGGCGCGGCTCTACACCCAGTACCTCGTCTATCGCCCTGACTGGCTGGCGGCCTGGGCGCGTGGCAACCCGCCGCCGCGGGATCCCGGTCTGGACGGCGGGTTCATCGCCGCGCTGTGGCGGCGCCTGCGTTGGCAGGTGGGCACACCGCATCGCGGCGAACTCGTCGCGCGCCTCGCCTCGATGCTGCGACATGGGTCCGCCGTGCCCGGCGCAGGCGAGCCGCTGCACCTGTTCGGCGTGAGTCATCTGGCGCCTTCGGAACTGGAACTGCTACGTGCGGTGTCGCTGCAGCGCACGCTGGTGCTCTACGTGCCCGACCCGTGCCGCGAACGCTGGGCCGGCCTGTCGGATGAGCGCCGGCTGCTTCGCGAAAAGGTGCGCATCGATGCATTCGCCGCCGACACCGAAGCGCTGTTCCTCGAACAGGAGCATCCGTTGCTTGCGCAGTGGGGCCGGATGGGGCAGCACTTCATGC
>CADCUA010000290.1 GCA_902805755.1 uncultured Lysobacter sp. | reverse complement strand
GCGCGGCACAGGCCGGCCCTCGCGCCGACAGGCCAGATGCCCACCGGCGGCGCGTCGGTCCCTACACCGCGAATCGAAGAAACTCAGGGCCACTCGGTCAGACCTTCGCGTTCGTACAGCGTGCGGAACGATTCGCGCGCCGTCAGTCGCTGCGCGAGCGCTGCCAGGTGCGGCCATTCGGTCGCCGGCTTCGGCATGCCGCGCGACCAGCGCATCAGCATCACGAGGTAGAAGTCGACAACGCTGGGCGTCTCGCCCAGCAGGTGCGGGCCGTTCGCCGCGAGGTGCGCGTCAAGCCGGTCCCACGCGGCCTCGATGCGCGGGCTCACGTGCGCATGCGCCGCTTCGGCCTGCTCGGGCCCGGCCACTTCATGCGGGTACCACCAGATGCGGAACAGCGGCTGCACCGCGTTCGCGAGGTGGAACATCCACTGCGTGTGCGCGGCGCGGCGCGTGTCGCCCGGCGGCGGCAGCAGGCCGGCCTGCGGGTAGCGCTCGCCCAGCGTCTGGATCAGCGCGGCAGCCTCGAACATCGGCTCGCCATCCATCACCAGCGTCGGCACGACACCGTTCGGATTCAGCGCGAGATACTCGGGGCGCTTCTGCTCGCCCGATTTCGTATCGACCTGGCGCAGCTCGTACTCCGCGCCCAGCTCGATCAGCAGCCAATGCACCACGAGGCTGGCCGCGCCCGGGGAGTAGTAGAGGGTATGCATGCAGGACTCCGCGCGTGTAAACGCCGGAGTCTATCGGCTGCGCAGGGCTGCGCGCACTTTGCCCGATGCGCCCGGCCGCGGCGGCCCGCTTGTGCGAAGGGGCGCTCGGCTAACATCGTCGGCTGCTCCCGATCCTGGATGTCCATGAAGCACCTGCAGCTATGCACGTCGATCGTGCTCGCCCTTGCCGCCACCGTGTCCTACGCGCAGCCAGCGCCCGTCGATATCGCGTTGACGACGCACGCGGAGCGCACCGGTTTCACGAAGACCGGGCGATACGACGAGGTCGTGGCGCTGTGCGATGCATTCGCTGCGCGTTATCCGCAAGCGGTTCGCTGCGAGACGTTCGGAACGACGCCGGAACGCCGTCCGATGAAACTGCTCGTCGTATCGACGTCCGGAGCGCTGACGATCGAGGCTGCGCGCGAGCGCAAGCTGCCCGTCACGCTGATCCAGGGTGGCATCCACGCGGGCGAAATCGACGGCAAGGACGCGGGCTTCCTCGCGGTGCGCGAACTCCTGGAAGGCCGCGCCGGCAAGGGCGTGCTGGACCGGCAGGTGCTGCTGTTCGTGCCCGTTTTCAACATCGACGGCCACGAGATCTTCGATCGCTGGAACCGGCCGAACCAGCGCGGCCCGGAGGAAATGGGCTGGCGCACGACGGCGCAGAACTACAACCTCAATCGCGATTACGCGAAGGCCGAGACGCCCGAGATGCAGGCGATGCTTGCGCTCATCAACGCATGGGACCCGCTCGCCTACGTCGACCTGCATGTCACGAACGGCGCGAAGTTCGAGCATGACATCTCCATCCAGGTCGAGCCGATCAATTCGGGGGACCCCGCCCTTCGCGCCAGCGGCCTCGCATTGCGCGACGGCGTGATCGCGCGACTGGCGAAACAGGGTTCACTGCCGCTGTCGTTCTATCCCTCGTTCGTCGAGAACGACGACCCGACCTCCGGCTTCGAGGACAGCGTTGCGCCGCCGCGGTTCTCGCAGGGCTACATCCACCTGCGCAACCGCTTCGGCATGCTGGTCGAAACGCATTCGTGGCGGCCGTACGCGCACCGGGTGCGCGCCACGCGCAACACGATCATGGCGGTGCTCGACCTGGTCGGCCGCAACGGACGCAAATGGCGTGAGCAGACCGATGCCGCCGACGAACGCGCGCGCCGGATCGCGGGGCAGCCGGTCGCACTCGAGTACAAGGCGAGTGACAAAGCGCGCACGATCAGGTTCCGCGGCTACGAATACGCGCGCACGCCATCGGAGGTCTCCGGTGCACTGATGACGCGCTACGACGAAACCCGGCCGCAGGTCTGGCGCGTGCCGCTGAAGGATGTCATCGAGCCCGCGCGGGTCGTCAAGGCGCCGGGCGCCGGCTATCTCGTGCCCGCAGCACATGCAGCGTGGGTGGGCGAAAAGCTGCGCCAGCATGCGATCGAGTTCCGCCAGCTTCCATCCGCGCTGACGTCTGCGCCGGCTGAGGCGTTCCTCGCGCAGAAGGCCACGTTTGCGCCGGCTCCGTTCGAGGGCAACCAGCGCGTCACGCTCGAAGGCCAGTGGTCGGCTGGGACGCATAACGTCGGTGCCGGCGCGTTGTTCGTACCGATCGCCCAGCCGAAGGCGCGCCTTGTCATGGCGCTGCTGGAGCCGCAGGCGCCGGATGCGCTTGCGGGCTGGGGCCGGTTCAACAACGCGTTCGAGCGCAAGGAATACATGGAGGATTACGTGGCCGAGGAAGTCGCACGCGAGATGCTCGCGCGCGATCCCGACGTCCGCGCACGCTTCGAAAAGCGGCTCGCCGAGGACACGGCGTTCGCGGCAAGTCCGCAGGCGCGGCTGGAGTTCTTCCATCGGCTGCATTCGTCATGGGACGCGCGCTACAACCTGTATCCGGTATTGCGTGTGGATCAGGCGCCGGCGCCCTGACGGGTCAAGCCGCGTCGCCGGCGGGCGCGCGTACCCGACAGTTGGCGCAGGACGAGTCGGCGTCGCGGCCCGATTCAAATCTGGAGCCCAATGCAACCAGGATTTCCAGGAAGTTGCCGCTCGCAGCTGTAGCAGGCACGTCGGCGACGTGCATGCCGACAGCCAGCCGAGGCTTGCACTTACTCCAGCGACAACGTCCGCTGCGCCGCCTCAGCAACCCCCGGCGCATCGATGCCGCACAGCGCCTGCAGCTTCACCGCGTCCGTCGTCGCATGGCCCATCGCCGTATTGTCGAGAATGCACCAGGCGTCGTGGCCGGGCGCCGCGCGGGCGAGCAGATCATCGGCCAGCGCCTGCAGCGTCGCGTCGTCGTAGGCGCTGTAGTAGATCTGCGGCGAACCGTGCCATCGCCAGTAATCCCATGCGGCCTGCCCCGCGACCTGCGCGGCTTCCGGCACGCGGGCCGGGTCGGCCGCGACGCGCGCGACGCCATACCGGCTCCACAGCGTGTCCACGTCTGGCGCGAACCACGTCGCATG
>CADCUA010000289.1 GCA_902805755.1 uncultured Lysobacter sp. | reverse complement strand
AGAACACGCCGCCGCGCACCTTTCGCACGCCGACGCGCAGCTCGCCGTCGTCGACGCCGGCGCAGATCGAATAGGAGCGGCGCAGGTCCTGCCCCTCGATCTCCTTGCGCAGAGCAGGATGTGCAGCATCCTCCCGCCCACGCGTGGGCAGACCAAGACGTCGGCGGCACCAATGCCCGGTTCGCACTGACGGACCTGGGCTGCGAGGCACCGCTGGTCGCGCATTCGCAATCATTGCCTACCTCGCAGTTCGCAAGCCTGCAGCACGCCGCGCAGCACTATCTCGGCGCCGTCGGCGCAGTGCCGCGCCGCGCTGCAATCGCGGTAGCTTCGCCCGTTGACGCGGACGAGATCCGCCTGACCAACCGCGCCTGGTCGTTCAGCCGTGCGGAACTGCAGCAGGCGCTTGCGCTCGATGAATTGCTGCTGCTCAACGACTTCGGCGCTGTCGCGTGGGCCGCGCCGTCGCTCGATCCGTCGAGCTGCATTCCGTTGTATGGCCCGACTGCTGCAACGTTGCGCGGCCCGGTCACATTGATTGGACCAGGCACGGGCCTGGGTGTCGCCTTACTGGTCGGCTCATTCGAGCGCGGCTGGCAGGTGGTCGAAACCGAAGGCGGCCATGTGAGTTTCGCGCCCATCGGCGACGAGGAACAGGCGATTGCGCGCTGGGTGACTGCGCACTTCGGCCGGGCATCGAACGAGCGCGTGCTGTGCGGCAAGGGTCTTTCGCATATCGATGCCGTGCTGCGCGACCCGCAGATCATCCGCGGCACCGACGTCTCTGGCCGCGAGCCGCCGCTTCGGGATCCCGCCGACATCGTGACTGCGGCGCTGGAGGGCAATGACCTCAGCGCACGGCGGGCGCTTGCGCGCTTCTGCGCGATCCTCGGCAGCGTTGCCGGCGACGCGGCACTGATCCATGGCGCACGAACGGTGCTGATCGCCGGTGGCATCATCCCGCGCTTCGTGCCGTTCCTGCGCAGCAGCGCATTCCGCGAACGCTTCCTCGCGAAGGGACGTTTCGCGCCCTACCTCGAGTCTGTTGCGATCCACGTCGTCACCCACCCGCACCCTGGACTGCTGGGCGCCGCGACGGCATTGCGGGCTGCGGCATTGCGGTGAGGCCGCTCGATCGTTGGGGCCGCCACGGTCTGGCGATGAACCCGCGGGTACTCATCGGATGCGCCGAGGGCGCATCCATAAGTCGCGTGCAATCGCCGCGCGGCGATGCGGAACTGCGAAGCCACAAAAGACAAAGGCCCACAGCGCGGAACGCTGCAGGCCTTTGCATTTAACTGGTGCCGGAAATAGGAATCGAACCTACGACCTACGCATTACGAATGCGCCGCTCTACCAACTGAGCTATTCCGGCGTTTTGCCCTGCGGCAGACCGCAAGGCCGGCAATTGTAGAAGTCCCGACCGGCAGGGTCAATCGACAAGACGAAGTCGAAGCTCACGCGGCAGTGCGAACACCATGTTCTCGGGCTCTCCGGCAAGTTCGCCGACGTGCGTGGCACCCAGCTCGCGCAAGCGCTCGATCACGCCGCGCACCAGGACGTCAGGCGCGGATGCGCCGGCAGTAACCCCGATCCGCTTGCGGCCGTCCACCCAGGCCGGTTGGATCTCTGCAGCGCCATCGATCAGGTGCGCCTCGACGCCGTCACGCTCGGCCAGTTCCCGCAGCCGGTTCGAGTTGGAGCTGTTCACCGACCCGACGACGAGCACGAGATCGCACTGCGCAGCCAGCTCGCGCACAGCGTCCTGGCGGTTCTGCGTCGCGTAGCAGATGTCGTCGTTCTTCGGCCCCTGCAGCGACGGAAACTTCTCGCGCAGCGCCGCGATCACGTTACGGGTGTCGTCGACCGACAGCGTCGTCTGGGTCGTGTAGGCCATGTTGTCGGGCTGCCCGACCTCCAGAGCCGCAACGTCATCGACGTCTTCCACGAGGTAGATGTGCCCTGCCCCGCACTCGCGCCGCCACTGCCCCATCGTGCCTTCGACCTCCGGGTGCCCCGCATGGCCGATCAGCACCACGTCGCGGCCGGCGCGGCAATGACGGGCGACCTCGAGGTGGACCTTGGTGACGAGCGGACACGTGGCGTCGAAGACCTTCAGCCCGCGCCGGTCAGCCTCGCCGCGGACGGCCTGCGAGACGCCGTGGGCGCTGAAGATGACGGTGGCTCCGTCGGGCACCTCGTCGAGCTCCTCGACGAAAATCGCACCTCGCTGCTTGAGGTCATCGACCACGAAACGGTTATGCACCACTTCGTGGCGCACGAAGATCGGCGCACCAAGCAGTTCGATCGCGCGCTTGACGATTTCGATCGCGCGATCGACACCGGCGCAGAAGCCGCGGGGGTTGGCCAGCAATACGTCCATCCGGCGATTCTACCCCTGCGCCTTCGCGCCAGCTTTCTGCCCGCCAAACAGACCCAACAGTGCGATACCGATCGCCCCGCCCACGATCGCAGCGTCGGCGATGTTGAACGCCGGCCAGTAGAAATCCCGCCAGTGCCACTGGATGAAGTCGATCACATGGCCGTGCTGCAGCCGGTCGACCACGTTGCCGATCGCACCGCCGATGACGAGTGCGTACGGCAGCGCCGTGCGCCAGTCACGGCGACGCGTGCGCGTGAGCCAGAACGCGAGCAGGCCGCAGATGAGCGCAGCGAGGATCACGAAGAAATACTTCTGCCACCCGCCGGCATCGCTGAGGAAGCTGAACGCCGCGCCGGTGTTGTAGGTGCGATACCAGTTCCAGAAGCCGTCTATTACAGGGATGGCCGTGTACTCGGGAAGCGAGCTCAGCACCCATGCCTTGCTGATCTGGTCGAGCACGATCACGGCGACCGACACGATCAGCCACGGCAGCGCATTGGGTTTGGGGTATGTCATGGAACCTCGCAATGAACCCGCAGCGCGGGCTGACATGACGGACGCTCGCGAGCGCCGCCTTTTTCAGACGCGACCGTGGCTGGCGAAACGCCAACCGTCCGGTCAGAACCAGCGGCGATCCTCGCCTGACCCGTCCACGTTCTTGACGCAGCGGGCACACAGGCCGGGATGGTCTGGCGCGATGCCGACGCTCGACTGGTAGTGCCAGCAGCGGCCGCATTTGCTTTTCGCGGTGCGTGCTGCACGAATACCGAGCGCCGATCCGTCGCCGGTACCGATCGCGACGTCG
>CADCUA010000288.1 GCA_902805755.1 uncultured Lysobacter sp. | reverse complement strand
CATCGTCATCGGGCTTGCAGCCGCGTTTGCCAATGACACCTGGACGCAAGTGTCGCCCGGCTACCTGGTCATGCTGGCAGGCTACTGGGTTGGAGTACTGGTCGGTTTCGGCATCGCGACCGTGTTCGGGCGCCTGTCTGCTCCGCGAGTGCGAAGCATCTAGCCCGTCGCAGTCGCGCCGGCGAGAGCTGCGGGCGGACTGTCCGACTGCCCCGCACGCCGCGCCCAGGCCCGGCGGCGTTGCGGTTGCAGGGGATCCAGCGGGTGGTGCTTGTGGGCTGGGCAACCTTCCCGCTTGGCGGATGACGACCGCTTCGGATCGCACGCGGAAGTATCGTGATCAACGCCGGCGGACATATCCGCCTGCAGTCGAACTGCAACGCAGCAGCAGTGCACGCGCAGCCAGAACGGAGCCGGAGTAATCCTTCCCAGCTGAGAACGAGAACGTCGGCGCCGAGCCTCGTAGTGATCTCAGTGGCTGCGCGCGAGCATACGGCGGCCGCTTCGGCAACGCCGGGCGTGATCCCGGGTGGAAGCCGATCGGGTTTTTTCCCGCAGGTCTGAGGCGCAAAGAGCCGACTCAGAACGGCGCCCGCGCGTTGGCCTTCGAGCGCGTCGTCTCCGTCGCGCGATGGATCACCCGCCCACCGCGGATCGTCAGACGCACGCGATTGAGCGTGGTCACGTCGTCGGCCGGATCCCCGTCGAGTACGACGAGGTCCGCATCCATGCCCGGCGCCACGCGGCCCTTGCGCGCCGCCTGCCCGAAGCGCGCGCTCGGGGCGGTGGTCAGGCTCGCGAGCACCTGGCGCCAGTCGAGCCCGGCCGCGGCCATGAGCTGGTATTCGCGCAACGGGTCGAACACCTCGGTGTAACCCGAGTCGGTACCGAACAGCACCTGGCCGCCGGCGTCGTGCAGGCTTTTCACCTGCTGCGAAGCGGCGGCCAGCATGCGGTCGCGCGCCGCGTCGGGCAGGCCCTCCGCCTTCGCTTCGACCTCGATCAGCATGAGCGTGGGGATCAGCGCCATGCGCCTGGCAGCGACCTTGGCCACCAGCGGCGCGGGCCACGGCACGCCGTTGGTGGTGGTGTGCGCAAGCACATCGACGCCGCTGTCGATCGCGACCTGCAGGCCGACGAGGTTGGTCGGATGCGCGAATGCGGGCTTGCCGTGGCGGTGCGCTTCGATGACGACCGCACGTGCAATCTCCGGTTTCATCGGCAGCACGCCGGTCTCGCCGCCGACGATCGCGCCGGCGAACAGCTTGGCGCCGTCGGCGCCGGCATCGAACTGGCGCTTCGCGCGGCGCGTGGCATCGTTCGCGCCTTTCACCTCGAACGTGGGCACCTTCAGCCGCTCGAGCAGGCCCTTGACGTAGACCGGCGTGCCGCCTTCGGGGAAGAACGGTGCGTCGACGGTGAGGATCTGCGGGCCGTCGAACTCACCTGCTTCAATGCGCCGCCGCAGTGCGAGCGCATCCCCGGGCAACGATGCGATGTCGAACACGGTGGTGAAGCCCCACTGCGTGAAGTGCGACGCGAGCGTCTCGGCCAGCATGTCCGCAGGCTGCGTCGCCGCGCCGCGATAGGGTTCTGGCAGCAGGTGCACATGGCTGTTCCAGAATCCGGCGACGACCACGTCGCCGCGCGCGTCGATCGTTTCCACGCCGTTCGGCACGGCAAGGCGGCGGCCGACCTGCGCGATCACGCCATCATGGATCAGCACGGTCGCGTTCTCGATGGGCGCGGCATCAGGCGATGGATACACCTTCGCCCCGACGAGGGCGAGCGACGCTGCGCGTGCATCGGCCAGAACGGACGCGGCGAGGAGGACTGTGAGCAGCAGGCGCATGCGGATGTCCGGAGCCAGGCGAGAGGGCCAGCGTAGAGCAAGCGAAGCCGGCCGCTTGTGGGCCCGGCGAAAACCGCGCCCCGGCCCGCCTCCGGATCCGTGCCGCTCCCACAGGCCAAGCGCCACCGGCATGCATGTCCCGCGAGCTGCACCACTGACAAGGGCCGGCAGCGATGCGAGCGCGAGCACGGATGGCGTGCAGTGCGGCATGAATCGAAGTGCGGTTTCCGCGAGCCTGCGGCAGCGAGCCCCACTGCAGTGCATGTTCCGATCAGGTCGAGCTTGAAGACCGGTCGGCATCGATCGTGTTGCCCAGGCTGGCCACGTCTGCCTCCGGCGGTGGCTTCATCCGATCGATGCAACACAGCCAGCTGCCGAGGCAGCAGGAGCAGCGCACCAATCCAAGAGCAAGGGGTCCAAACCAACACGCATCCACCGCGATGCGATTCTCGGTTCGCAGCTCTAATTGAGTCTTTCCGCCAGGAAGTCCAGAACGCGGTCGACGGCCGCTCGCGTCGGCTCTCCTTTGCAGTCGAGAAGCCCGATGGTCAACACGCTATGCGGCGGTTCGGCATGCGGTGCAGCCGACGATCCTGGCACCTCGATCGCCTCGAAGCCGTCACCCAGCTCCCGCCGCAACGTTTCGAAGCGCGCGGCCCGGCAGAACAGGACGTCGCCGGTGAAGCGGACACCCAGCACCTTCAATCCTTCATCGCCGATCCGCCGCCGCGCATTCACGAGAGTCTCTGGCGTTACATGCACGGCGGCCGCCTTGGCACGTGTCAACGGCAAGGGAAATGACGGGTGCGCCATCACAGGCGCCAGGACCCACGGGTCAAGCGTCATGCTCAACGCGAAATTGCCGGTCACGCACATACCCACCGCGCCGACGCCGGGGCCACCGACCTCCTTGAACGCATGGGCCGCCAGGCCGCGCAACCAGTCGACAACCGGGCTGGAACCGTTTTCCGAAAGGACATGGAACTCGCGACTGATGCAAAGACGCGCGAGCTGGGCCAGGCGGTCGGCTTCAGTCGTCTTCTTTCCAACCGGACCGAACAGGTGGGGCATGAACACCGTAAATCCGCGATCGACGACCTTGCGTGCGAAGCGCGCGACCTCGATCGAAATGCCGGGCACCTCGTGCATCACAACCACCGCAGGACCTTTGCCTTTGCGATACACCGTCCGCTCGCTGCCGCCATGCAGGAAGCGAAACGTTTCGAAATCATCGAGTCGATCCATGTTTAGCTCGTCAGTGCCGATAGATCGGCCGCGCAGCGGACAGAAAAAGAGCTCGGGATGACGGTCCCGAGCTTTGCGCACTCACTGGGTTCCAGACGTGGGATCTC
>CADCUA010000287.1 GCA_902805755.1 uncultured Lysobacter sp. | reverse complement strand
TTGGCCGCGTCGCCGTCCAGCGGCAGCACGATCGAGGCGGTGGCCAGGCCGCGCTCGCGCAGGCCACTCGATGCTGCGCCCGCGCCCGTCGCGAGCCGGGATTCGACCAGCGCCTTGTGTAAACGTCCGCCCGGCGTGTGCCCGAGCACGTTCATGAGCACCGCGAGCGCGGCGGTGTCGGCATGCGTCGCGCCGGGCACGTGATAGCCGAGGCCGACGATGCGCACGTCGCCGCTGCGCCGCACCGTGACCTCGCGCTCGCCGTCCTGCGTGGGCTCGGCGGTGTAGGCGGCGGGCAGCGGTTTCGTCGGGCGTTTGAGCGGGCCGAAATGACGCTGCACGCGGGCAAGCGCTGCAGCCGGGTCGATGCGACCGGCGACGATCAGCGTTGCGTTGTCGGGCCGGTAATGCGTGCGGTAGAACGCCTGCAGACGCTCGATCGGCACGTTCTCCACGTCCGAACGCGCGCCGATCGTGGAGTTGCCGTAGTTGTGCCACAGGTAGGCGGTCGAGCGCAGGCGCTGGAACATCACGCCGGCCGGGCTGTTCTCGTTGCGCTCCATCTCGTTGCGCACGACGGTCATCTCGCTGTCGAGGTCTTTTTTCGCCACGAACGAATTGACCATGCGGTCGGCCTCGAGCGCGAGCAGCCAGTCCAGCGTCGCGTCGTTCGCGGGGAACGAGCCGAAGTAGTTCGTGCGATCCAGCGACGTGGTCGCGTTCGCGCGGATGCCGCGCTTTTTCAGCTCGCCGGCGATGTCGGTGTGCGTCGGCGTGCCCTTGAACAGCAGGTGCTCGAGCAGGTGCGCCATGCCGGTCTCGCCGTAGTTCTCGTGCACCGAGCCGACGCCGTAGGCGAGGTTGACCGTAACGGTCGGGCGCGAGGCATCGGGAAACAGCAGCACGCGCAGGCCGTTCTGCAGCGTGTACTCGCAGATGCCTTCCACGCACGGGCCGGCGCTGACGCCGCGCGGCAATGCGATCGGAGCGGCGGCCGGGCCGGGCGTCGGCGCGGACCATGCGGGGGTGGAGAGCGTGAGCAGGCAGGCGAGGGCAGGCGCGAGAACGCGAACGGGCATCGAAACGGATCCATGCAGAAGCGGGCGCCACGGCCGGGACATCGCGGCGATCGGCGAGAATGCGCGATCGTACCGACGATTCCCGGAACCGATGGACACCCCGCTGCCGCCGTTGCCCGTGCTTCACCTCGACGACGCGCTCGCGGTCATCGACAAACCCGCCGGGCTCATGGTTCACGACAGCGCGCTCGCGCGCGGCGAGACCGATTTCGCCGCCGACCGCCTGCGCGAACAGTTCGCCCGGCCGATCTTCCTCGTGCACCGGCTCGATCGCGCGACCAGCGGCTGCCTGCTGCTCGCGTTCGATCGCGACACCGCGTCCATGCTGGGCAAGGTGCTGATGTCGCACGAGGTCGAGAAGGAGTACTGGGCGGTGTGCCGCGGCTGGCCGGAGGCGTCGTTCACGATCGATCATGCGCTCGATGGCGGACCCGGCAAGCCGGTGAAGAAGCCGGCGCTGACGCAGTTCCAGCGGCTTGCGACCTGCGAGCTCGCGCTGCCGTCGGCCGGCTTCGAAACCTCGCGCTACGCCTGGCTCAGCGCGCAACCGAAGACCGGCCGCTTCCGGCAGATCCGCCGGCACCTCAAGCATGTTTCGCATCATCTGATCGGCGACACCAGCCACGGCGACGGCCGCCACAACCGCAGTTTCCGCATGCTCGGCATCCATCGCATGCTGCTGCACGCACGCCGCCTCGCGTTCACCCATCCGCACAGCGGCGCACGTGTGGAAGTGCATGCAGCACCGGATGCGGAGTTCGCGAAAGCGTTGGCGCTGTTCGATGCGACGACTGAAGCGGGGTTACGTTAGCGGCTCGCGGTGAGCGTGAACTCACGTTCCGACGTCTGCTGCATCTGCTGCAACATCTCGTGCGATAACACCTGCATCGGCTGCATCACTTGCATGCCGTGGCCCATGGCCGTCGGCTATCTATAGCCGCCGGTCGATCTGCGGCTCAGTGGGTAATGGCGTACGGATACGCCGGGGCAGGGAAGTCGCTGAGGCGCGCAGCAAGCGTTGAACACCGGCCCTGCCTGAAGCGAGCGCCCCGCGGCGACCGGCGGGCCTCGATCAAGCTGTGCCGCTACGCATTCGTGCATCAGGCGCGCGCACGTAGAATCGCCTGACGCGTCCGTAGTGGCCCCAATGTCCGATTCCCGCCCGTCCATCGAGATTCCCGAGTCCGAGCTCGTCGAGCGCTTCGTGCGGTCGACCGGCCCGGGCGGGCAGAACGTCAACAAGGTCGCCACGGCGGTGGAGTTGCGCTTCGATATCGCCAATTCGCCCAGCCTGCCCGAGGCGGTGCGCGAGCGCCTGCTCGCACGGCGCGATCGGCGCGTCACCCAGGACGGCGTGCTGGTGATCAGCGCGCAGCGGTTCCGCACCCAGGACCGCAATCGCGATGACGCGCGCGAGCGGCTCGCGGCGTTCGTCGAAGCCGGGCTGCATGCGCCGAAGCCGCGCGTGGCCACGCGCCCGACGCGTGCATCGAAGGAGCGTCGGCTCGGCGCGAAGCGCGAACGCAGTTCGATCAAGCAAGGGCGCACGCGCCGCGAGTGGGACTGATGTCGATGCATCCCTCGGCGCCACCGCCGGGCGTGGTGCCGACGCTGCCGCCGAACGCGCCGCGCATGGCGCCGAACCGGTTCAGCCGCTGGCTGGGCCGTTGCGTGTTGCGGCTGGGCGGATGGCGCGTGGTCGGTGAATTTCCCGACGTCGCGAAGCTGGTGGTGATCGGCGCGCCGCACTCGTCCAACTGGGACGGCATCCTGGGGCTTGCGGTGAAGCTCGCGCTCGGGTTGGACGTGCGCATCCTCGGCAAGCACCAGCTCTTCTGGGGGCCGCTCGGGCCGCTGATGCGACGGCTCGGGGTGATCGCGGTCAACCGCGCCGCGCCGCAGGGCGTGGTTGCACAGGTGGCGGCGCGCATCGTCGGCGCCGAGCGCTACTGGTTCGGCATTGCACCGGAAGGCACGCGCAAGCCGGTCGAGCAATGGAAACCCGGCTTCTGGAAGATCGCCCGCGCCGCGCGTGTCCCGGTGTTGCCGGTGTATTTCCATTATCCCGACCGCGTGATCGGCATCGGCCCGCTGTTTGAAACCGGCGACGATCTGGATGCTGACCTG
>CADCUA010000286.1 GCA_902805755.1 uncultured Lysobacter sp. | reverse complement strand
AATTTAAAATTGTATTTCCCGCGCGGTGGTGCGCCGGGGTTTCGGGGTCATGCGCGCGCGCGAGTTTCTGATGAAGGACGCGTACTCGTTCCACCTCACCGACGAGTGCCTCGCGAACGAATACCGCAACATGTACGACACGTACGGCCGCATCTTCACGCGGCTGGGGCTGAAGTTCCGCGCGGTGTTCGCCGACACCGGTGCGATCGGCGGCTCGGCCTCGCACGAGTTCCACGTGCTCGCAGACTCGGGCGAGGACGCGATCGCGTTCTCGACCGAATCGGAATACGCGGCAAACGTGGAACTCGCCGAGGCGCTTGCACCGGGCGAGCGCCCAGCCGCTGGCGAAGAAATGCGCAAAGTCGAGACGCCCCGGCAGAAGACCTGCGAGGACGTGGCCGCATTGCTGGGCATCGCGCTTTCGCGCACCGTCAAATCGGTCGCACTCATGGGCGTGGATGCGGAAAACAATCCGCAGTTCGTGCTTGCGTTGGTGCGCGGCGACCACGCGGTCAATGAAATCAAGCTTGCGAAACTGCCGGGCCTGGCCGAACACCGCTTTGCCACCGAAGCTGAAATCCTTGAGCACCTCGGCTGCGAGCCGGGCTTCCTCGGCCCGGTCGGCGTCAAACCCTCGGTGCAGGTCGTGGCCGATCGCAGCGTCGCGGCGATGGCCGATTTCGTGGTCGGCGCGAACGAGCGCGGCTTCCATCTTGCCGGGGTGAACTGGGGCCGCGACCTGCCCGAACCCGTGCACGTGGCCGACATCCGTAACGCGGTCGAAGGCGACCCCTCTCCCGACGGACGCGGCACGCTCGCGATCGCGCGCGGCATTGAGGTCGGCCATGTGTTCCAGCTCGGTCGCAAGTACGCGCAGGCGATGGGCTGCACGGTGCTGGACGAAACCGGCAAGGCGGCGACGCCGGCAATGGGCTGCTACGGCATCGGCGTGTCGCGCATCGTCGCCGCGGCGATCGAGCAGAACCACGACGCGAACGGGATTGCCTGGCCCGAGACGATGGCGCCGTGGCGCGCGGTCGTGTGCATGATCAATCCGAAGAACGACGCGGCCGTGAGCGAGGCCGCGCAGGCGCTGTACCGCGATCTCAACGCGGCGGGTATCGAGACCGCGCTGGACGACCGCGGCCTGCGGCCCGGCGCGATGTTTGCCGATATCGAACTGATCGGCGTCCCGCATCGCATCGTGGTTTCCGAGCGCGGCCTGACGGCCGGCACGTTCGAATACCGCCACCGCCTCGCAAGCGAAGCGGAAAACCTCGACCGCGAATCGGTATTGCAGCGCATTACCCACGCGCAAACGGCCTGACGCATAACCGCGGGAATATTCGCCACCCATATTCGCGCATTTACATCGCAGCGGCCCCGCCATTACCATGCGCGGCCGCGCCGATGGCGTCGATATTCAGATTATTTACCGGAGCATTGCATGGTGATCGACATCAACAGCCTGTCGGCGAAGGAACTCGACGCGCTGATCAACCAGGCCAAGAAGCGCCGTACCACGTTGAGCAAGCGCAAGCCGATCGCGACCGTGCGCACCAAGCTGACGCAGTTGGCGCGCGCCGAGGGTTACAGCATCGAGGAACTGTTCGGCGGCCCCGCGACGGTTGAACGCGGCGGGCGCCGCGCGGTGGAGAAGGCGCCTTCGAAGAAGGCCGGCAAGTCCACCGGCAAGGTCGCGCCGAAATACCGCAACCCCGATAACCCGGCGGAAACCTGGACCGGCCGCGGCAAGCAGCCGCGCTGGCTCGCAGCGCACACCGCCGGCGGGCGCGAGCTTGCGGAGTTCGTGATCCGCTGAGCGCGTCATAAGCGATAAAACAAAAAAGCGCCGGCCTTGTGCCGGCGTTTTCTTTTGACCCATCGGCTGCAGCGTTATCGCGCCCGAGATGAAATCTGCAAGGCGCCGGACGTCGCTTGCGATGCCCGCCTTCGCGGATTTATGCGTAAACCGGGCTGATACCTATCGCCCGCAAGCGACCGCTAAAGGTTCCTTCGTGCCGGCAACAGCAGGTTTCCAAACAGCAGGCCCGCGACGAGTGCGAGCAGGATGTTCATGACGGTCAGGATCGCCTCCTGCCCGGCGTTCATGTCCTGCTCCTGGATCAACGTCAGCAGGCCGCGCAGGCTTGCACTGCCCGGCACCAGCATGATGATGCCGGGCACGCGGATGATCGCGCCGGGCCGGTTCCACCAGCGTGCGTACGCGTTGCCGATCACCGTCATCGACAGCGCCGCGAGGAACACGCCCGCGGGGCTGCCGAACGCGGCCCCGCCAAGGCGCGAGATCAGATAGCCGCCCGCCGCCGCCGCCATCACCTTCAGATAATCACGACGGTCGGCGCGGAACAGCACGGCGAACGCGTACGAAGCGACGACCAGCGCCGCCCACTCCATCCATTCCGGCTGCGGGCGCGAGGCGCGGATGCGCGGCTCCACGCCCAGGAGCTGCGTGAGATACAGGCCGAGCAGCGTGCCAACAGCGAGTTGCATGACCGTGGTCAGCGCGCCCGCGAACCGCGCGGTGCCGGAGACCAGGTGCTGGCTGGTCAGCTCGTTGACCGCATTCGTCAGCGACAGGCCGGGCAGCAGCACGATCAGCGACACGATGATCACGGTGTTCTGGTTCAGGGGCGCGATGAACGCGGCGACCAGCACGACGATCGACGCGGCCAGCGTGGCCGAGATCGCGTCGAAGCCCTCCTTCAACCGCGGCCGCGTACCACTCCACTGCGCGAGCAACCCGATCAGCAGCCCGTTCGTCGTCGCCACCGCGATATCGAGCCACGGCAGGCGCAGCATCGCCGCGATCGCACCGGCGGCCAGGCCGAAGCCGGCCACCTGCATCACGGACGCGCGCCGCCCCGGCGGCCGGTCCAGCGCCTGCATCGCGGCATGCGCGCTTGCGAGGTCCTGACGCCCTGCGAGCACGTCCTCGGCGATGCGGTCGGTCTCGCTGAGCCGGTACAGATCGTTCTCGCCCGGCGGCAGGCGGATCACGCGCGTGGTGTCGCTCTCGCCCGGCCGGCGTTGCGGGTCGCTGAACGTGAGGATCATGCCGGTGGGGTTCGACCACGGCTCGCACGCCAGCCCCAGCTTGTGCGCGACGGCGGTGATCGAGCCTTCCAGGCGCTGCGCGGTGGTGCCGTAGGCATGCAGGCGGCTGGCGAGTTCGATGACGAAATGGATGCG
>CADCUA010000285.1 GCA_902805755.1 uncultured Lysobacter sp. | reverse complement strand
TCCTCACACTCCGGTGCGCGGGGGCTCCGGGCCGCACCGCTTCGTACCTGTGGAGCCCAGCCATCCGTGATCGCCATCCTGCGACACGCCAGTTTTCGCAGGCTGTTCCTGGCCCAGGTGGTCGCACTGGTGGGCACTGGCCTGGCGACCGTGGCACTGGCGCTATTGGCATACGACATCGCGGGCGAGCAGGCGGGTGCGGTGATCGGCACCGCCCTTGCCATCAAGATGGTCGTGTACATCACGCTGGCGCCGGTGGCGGGCGCCATGGTCCCGGCGAGCCTGCGCAAGCCTGTGCTGATCACGCTTGACCTGGTTCGCGCTGGCGTGGCTCTCGTGCTGCCGTTCGTGACCGAGATCTGGCAGGTGTACGTGCTGATCGCGCTCCTGCAGTCAGCGTCGGCCGGGTTCACGCCGCTGTACCAATCAGTGATCCCCGAGGTTCTCCCGGACGAGCGCGACTACACCCGTGCCTTGTCCCTGTCCCGGCTTGCCTATGACCTGGAAAGCCTTCTGAGCCCAGCGCTCGCTGCCGCGCTGCTTACGCTGATCAGCTTCCACGGCCTGTTCGCCGGGACGTCGGTGGGTTTCGCCGCTTCCGCGCTGCTCGTGCTCGTTACTGCATTTCCTGCAGCTGCGGCCGCACATTCTTCGGAAAGCCCCTATGCGCGGGCACTGCGCGGCATGCGCATCTACCTGCATACGCCTCGACTTCGTGGCCTGCTGGCATTGAACCTGTGCGCTGCCGCAGGTGGCGCGATGGTGTTCGTCAATACAGTGGTTATCGTGCGGGGTGCACTGCAGGGTGGGGAGCGCGAAGTGGCCTGGGCCTTGGCTGCGTTCGGCGCAGGTTCCATGGCTGCCGCGCTGCTGTTGCCCAAGGTGCTCGATCGTGTTGACGAGAGGCGGCTCATGCTCACGTCCGCGATTGTCATGGCGGCTACGCTGCTGGTGGCCACCGCACTGTGGAACGCCACGAGGGGAGCGATAGGCTGGTCGCTGCTGATTCCCGTCTGGTTCGTGCTCGGGACGTCCTATGCGGGCTTGGTGACGCCCGGGGGGCGGTTGCTTCGACGCTCGGCGCATATGCGAGACCTGCCGTTCCTGTTCGCCGCTCAGTTCTCGCTGTCGCATGTCTGCTGGCTTCTCGCGTATCCGCTGGCTGGCTGGGTCGGCGCGCGCTTCGGGCTGGGCACTGCCTTGCTTGCGTTGAGTTGCCTGGCAGTAGGGGGGCTGGTGGTCGCGTGGAAGGCATGGCCGCGCCATGACCCCGACGTAGTCCATCATGCGCACCAGGATTTGCCCGCCGATCATCCCCACTTGCAGGCCGAGCCGGCCAGTGCCCGGCAGCACGCCCACAGCTACAGAATCGACGAGCTTCACGGGCGGTGGCCGCGGTGACGGCGCGAACGGCGGCGATCGCTGGTGTACGCGCGAACTGATGCGGCACCCGGCAACTTCCAGCAATCCAGACGCCGTCACTGAATTCGAGGCTTTGCTGAACTCGCTGGGGGCGTATCCGGAACTTGCGGAGATCGAACACGTGCTTAAGGACGTGTCGGACTTTGCGCTGCCGACGGCCAGCGGCAGCGCTCGAGGCGCCAAATCGGTTAAACCCGTGCCGCGCCCGAAGGCGACTTGACCTGCGTCTGCGCTCGACCAATCGGGATCTCGCGACCGCCGTTCATCAGGGCGAAGATCTTCGGCGCAAAACGGGCAAACACCATCGCCAGCGACAGCCCGACAAGAACCGTGAGCGCCACGCTGGTCACGTAGTGAACGATCATCCAGAAGTCGTTCTGCACCGGCAGTAGGGGCCAGAGCAGGTGCTTTGCTGCAGCGATCATCGGGAAATGGGTGGCGAACAGGAAAAATGACAGTCCGCCGTAGCGGGCGATGTTGCGGCCGCTAGCGGTTGCAGCCAGTCGGCAGACCACGCTCCAGCAGGCGAGCACCCCGATCAGGCGCATTGCGCGGGTCGCAACGTCCAGCAGCTCGGGGCGATTCGGCGTGATGTCCATGAAGGCAGGCGCCATTGCACGGAGAGCGACGAGGACGATATAGATCATCAGCAGGATCGTGCCGGCCCTGGGACCAATTTCCAGCGGCAGCCTGCGCATGCGCACCAGGCCACCGAGGTAGAAAAACAACGCAACATCCGCGCGGAAGAAGATGCCCAGGTCGTTGCCTGCGAGCCATGACAGCCCGAGGGCGGCCGCGCCGATGTAAGGCGCGTGTCGCAACGCGAACCAGAGCAACGGACTGATCAGCACCGTCACCAGCAGGTCGCGCACGAACCAGAACTGGAATGCGATCGGATGATGGGTGATCGCGAACACGGCATTGAAGAACCGGGCAGGGCGGGACTCCAGCGGATCGATGTTGAATTCTCCCAGCACGGGCGACCCGGGCCAGAACGCCAGCAGCAGCACGGCGAGGAAGAGATACAGGGCGTTCCAGAACACCAGCGGCAGATACAAGGACCCGAGGCGTCGCGTGATGCGCTCGCGCAACGCGCCGGCCGCTTGCGCATCGTCGAACGTGAAGTACAGCCAGCCCGACACCATGCTCAGCAGCGGAACCGCACTGAAGAAGAAGAACAGCACGAAACTGTTGACGAACGTTGCGACGGGATGGATGGCCGGATTCATGCCATCGAACGGGGATACGGTCGCACTTGGGAACGCGCCGAAGTGCAAGAACACCAGCCCGGCGATCAGGACGATGCGCGCGACGCTGATCGCACGGGACAGGTCTGCCTCGGCCAGCGGTGCCGCTCCGGCCCGCAGCCAGAGAGCGAAGCGATCGATGGGCAGATACTGGGTCAAGGCTTTCATGGTACTTCGAGTCCGGACGTCCGCCAGCAGGCTCCTCGGTCCGCGCAGTCGCGCAACATTTTTGAGAACGGCGCGCATACCGACGGTCGGCCAATCCAATGAGGCCTCCGTGCTCGTTTCAAGCCGACTTCCACGCGTTTTCGGAAAGCAGGAGCTTCATGCACCGGACTCCCGTTGATGACGTGCGATTAAGACTGTCTCGCATCGCACGTGAACTCGAGGAAATGCCCGGGATCGCCGCGTGGGCGCGCCTGCTGTGCCGCCGCCGCTTCGAGCAGCTGTACCAGGAGGACAACCAGTACTTCGGTGTGTACGGCTCCCTTGAGGAAGTGCGCGCCGCTTCGCCACCCGCAGCGCCGTCGACCTGCGACACGAAG
>CADCUA010000284.1 GCA_902805755.1 uncultured Lysobacter sp. | reverse complement strand
GGACACTCGCACCGCTCGACCGACCCACGTGCTCGCAGCGCTCCTGCTGACACTTTCAGGGGCTGCTGACGCCTCCGGGCTTTCCAGCCTGCTGGAGTAGGCGGACGCGCTGCGCACCGCGGACCAGACAGAATTCCGAACACTCATCACGCGAGCGGAAGCGCGGCAGCCCGAGGCCTCAGCCGAGGAGCGGATCTACCTGGAATTGCTACGGGCCTACCGGCGGCAGCCGCCGCAACCCGCGCAGCGTCCACGTCGCCAGGACATCGAACGACAACGGGCCGCGTTTCCGCCGCCCGTTGGTTGCCCGCGATGATCCGCCGGCGCTTACCCCGCCTGCCCCATCACCTCGCGGATCTCCGCGACCTTCTCGTCCACCAGCGCCGCGTTGCCGCGCGATTCGACGTTCAGGCGCACCAGCGGCTCGGTATTCGAGCTGCGCAGGTTGAGGCGCCATTCGCCGAAGTCGGCGCTGATGCCGTCGGTGGTGTCGACCTGAGGATTGAGCGGTGCGTACTTCGCGGTCACCGCTTCGATCGCCGCCTTCGCGTCGGCGACCTTGAAGTTGATCTCGCCGCTGCACGGGAAACGCGCCATACGGCTCTCCACCAGCTCCGCAAGCGACTGCCCGCTCTCGCTCACCAGCGCGGCGATCAGCAGCCACGGCACCATGCCGGTGTCGCAGAACGCGAAGTCGCGGAAGTAGTGGTGCGCGCTCATCTCGCCGCCATAGATCGCGTTCTCGGCGCGCATGCGCTCCTTGATGAAGGCATGGCCCGTCTTGCTCTGGATCGGCGTGCCGCCGGCATCCTGCACCATCTCGATCGTGTTCCAGACCAGGCGCGGGTCGTGGATGATCTTCCCGCCCGGGTTGCGCGCGAGCAGCGCCTTCGCGAGCAGGCCGACGAGGTAATAGCCCTCGATGAAGCGGCCGTCGGCATCGAAGAAGAAGCAGCGGTCGAAGTCGCCGTCCCAGGCGATGCCCATGTCCGCGCCATTTGCACGCACCGCGTCCGCGGTGGCGGCGCGGTTCTCCGGCAGGATCGGGTTCGGGATGCCGTTCGGGAAGCGCCCGTCCGGCTCGTGCTGCACGCGGATGAACTCGAACGGCAGGTGCGGCGCCAGCCCGTCGATCACCAGGCCCGCGCCGCCGTTGCCGGCATTGGTCACGATCTTCAGCGGCTTGAGGTTGCGGCCCTCGACATAACCGAGCAGGCGCTGGAAATACGCGCTCTTGTCGTGCTGCGCGCGTTCGCTGCCCTGCCCGCCCGACGGCAGCGCCTCGTCGGAGGTCGCACGATCGCGGATCGTCAGCAGGCCGGTGTCGCCGCTGATCGGCTTCGCGCCTTCGCGCACCGGCTTCATGCCGTTGTAGTCCATCGGGTTGTGGCTGGCGGTCACCATCACGCCGCCCGCCGCGCCGAGGTGGTCGGTCTGGAAATAGACCTCCTCCGTGCCGCACAGCCCGATGTCGATCACGTCGCGCCCCGCCCCGCGGAAGCCTTCCGACAGCGCCGCCTGCAGCGCCGGGCTGCTGAGCCGCACGTCGCGCCCCAGCACCACCGGGCCCGGCTGCAGAAGGTCGCTCATAGCCGCGGCGATGCGGCGCGCCAGCGCCTCGTCGAGCTCGTCCGGAACCCGGCCGCGGATGTCGTAGGCCTTGAACGCGTTGCGTGACATGAAATCTCCTTGATTGGGGGCGCAGGCAGACGCGAACGGTAGCCGCGCCGGTGCGAAGAGCGCGCAGAGGGTAGCGGCAAGCGCGGGGCAAGCCCAGCCATGCGGACTGCGAGGCCGTGCGTGATGCATTGCGAATAGATGCGAGCCGTGGGCAAACGCGGAGGCGCCGCTGGTTTGTGCGCTTCAAGCCGCCGGTCGCCGCGCGTCGTGTGCCGCTCGCAGGCGACGGAAACGACCCACGCAGCGCGCTGCGCCTGCCATACCGGTGTGCACGCATGCACGCCTACACACAGGCGCAGCAGTCCACGTGCCTGCATGCGCTGCATGCAACGGCAGCGCCGCATGCGTGCGTCCCGCGCGCGCGCGGCGTCGCTGCAATCAGTTGTATTCCACCAGCACCGTCAGCAGTGTCATGCGTGCGTCGTAAGTGCCCTGGCGTTTGATCTCGACGTGCCACCACGGCGACGCGCCGCTGAAGCCGGTGTTGACCGTCGGCAGCACCACCCATTGCTCGTAGTGGGTATCGCTCTGCGCGGCGACGAGTGACGACGCGCCATCGCCGTAGGTCTCGAACGGCCCGCCCGGGCGCAGGCCGACCGGCGTCATGTACACGCCCACGGTGCCCTCCTCGCCGCCGCCGATGTAATAGAACACCCCGACGCGCACGCGCCCGCCCTTGTAATCGTGCGGGCGCGGCACGGCGAACTGCACGTAGCCGCTGCGCGCCGGCCAGTCCAGGCCGCGCATGGTCGCGGTGATGCCGGGCGTGCGGCCCAACGCGTTGGCCGGGATGACGAGGCGTCCGGGATACAGCGCGCACGGGCCGGTCGATGGACAGATGCGCAGCTCTGGCCGCGGAACCGGCGAGAACTGCGCCTCCGCCGGCGCGAGCGCGCCCGCGAACAACAACGCCACCGTGCCTGCCGCCAATGCCGATTGCCTGAGCCGGGAACGGATCATGTCGATGACCTCCACAGGCGGCGGCGCGCCGGACCTTGCCTTCCGCACGAGGAAGGACGGCAGCGCCACACGTCCGGGGCGCTGTCGAGCATGGCTGCAGGGGCAGCTCACACCGGACGCAACGCGCGCATGCGCGCTGGGCGGACACGCGACCGTGCGTCACTGCCGGCCGTGGCCCGATGGTCGCGGTAAGCCACGTGGCGCGCGACGAATGGCGCACAAACAGAAAGCCCCGCATCCGCGGGGCCTGCTGCCGTCACCGTGGGGGAGTGACGTAACGCAAACGCATCGCCTTATGCGGCGGCGGCTTCCGTGTCGGGGCGCTTGCGCGCGGTCTTGTCGAAGCGGCGGCCGAGGTCGCGGCGCAGCGTATCGAGGCCCGATGCACGGCCGGCGAGCTTGAGCTGGCCATAGCACTGCAGCGCCGCGGCCATCGCATCGCTGCCGAGCGCGACATCGGTGTCGCTGACCTTTTCGAGCAACGCCGCCAGGCGCACGTGGCGCGATGCGAGCGCGTCGTGGCTCGCGAGATCGCGGGACATCTCGTCGAGGTCGACGCTCGAGGGGATCAGCGCCGGGTTCTCGCGCCTGGCGCGG
>CADCUA010000283.1 GCA_902805755.1 uncultured Lysobacter sp. | reverse complement strand
GATGATGGTCGGCGGCAGCGTGCCCAGTCGCGCGAGCGCCTGCAGCGCCTCGAGGCCCGACATAACCGGCATGCGCATGTCCATCAGCACCACGTCGGGTCCCACCTGCGGAATCATTTCGATGGCCTGCCGCCCGTCACTGGCTTCGGCCACCACCTCGATGCCTTCGGCCAGCCCCAGCAGCGAGCGCACCCCCTGGCGCACCAGGGTCTGGTCATCGACCAGCAGCACGCGGATCGGCATCCCGGCCGGGCGGGTGTTCGAGCGGACGCTCATGCAGTGACTCCTTCACAGCTTGAAGTGGATGCCGAAAGCGGCAGTGTGAGGTCGAGGCGGAAGCCCGCGTCGGGCCGGGTATCGATTTTCAGGTCACCACCGTACTGCACGAGACGCTCGCGCATGCCACGCAATCCGTTTCCGGCCGCGGGCCCTTCCGCGCCGCGCCCATCGTCGCGCGCGGACATCAGCACGCAGCCGTGCACGCGCGCGGCGCTTATCCAGAGATTGCGCGCACCGGAATGACGCACGGTATTGGTGATGATTTCCTGCGCGCAGCGCAGCAGCACATGTGCGCGCTCGGGGTCTTCGAGCATGAGCGGCTCTTCGATATCCATGTGGATATCCAGCGCGGGCACGTTCTCGGCCAGCGGACGCAGCGCAACGCCGAGGTCGATCGCGCCGCCCTCGCGGAGCTGGCTGACGGCTTCGCGCACGTCGGTCAGCAGCAACCGCGCCAGGGTATGCGCCTGCTGCACGTGTTCCTTGACGCGGCCGTCGGCCAGATGCCCTGCGACCTCGAGATTCAGGCTCAGCGCCGTGAGGTGATGGCCGAGCAGGTCGTGCAGCTCGCGCGAGATGCGCGTCCGCTCGTTCACGCGCACGCTCTCACCCAGCAGCGCGCGCGTCGCACGCAGCTCTGCGTTCAGCCGCCTCTGCTCATCGCGGGCCTCGGCCTGCTGGCGAGCAACCAGGCTGGTCACGAACACGAACAGCGAAAACCCCGCATACAGCACCGATTGCATCATCGCCTCGAGCAGCGGGAAATCGAACCCGCGCACGAACACCGGCACCACCGCGAGCTGGCTCAGCGCGAGCCATGCCACGCCAAGCGGAAGCGGAAGCAGCCAGGGCAACAGGCAGGCGGCGACCATGAGCAGCAGGCTGCCCAGACCGCTTTCCGCGTAATAGCTGACCGAAATCGCGGCGATCGTCAGCACCAGCAGCAACACGTAATCGCTGACCGTCCGTCGCCGCACGTCCAGCCCGCGCGTCAGCCAGGCGTAACTCGCGCCGAAAGCCGCGTAGGCCGCCCAGCCCTGCCACGGCTTCGGCCTGAGCCCGAGCTGTTCCTCGTCCAATCCTCCCGCCAGCGGCGCCAGCCACAGATAGAGCAGCGGTAGCCCGACCACAGCCCACGTGAAGAGGCCGGAGTAGCGCAGCAGTTGGATATGGTTCAGTCGGACCAGCATCCGTGCATCCTACGGTGCGCGGGGCACGGCCGAGCCGTCCGAAAGTCATGGCCCGGCACAGCGTCGCCCCTCCCGGGAGTGCATGCGATAATCGGCACCCCCCACGGCCCTCGCTGGCCGTCGAACCTGGAGCCCCCGGATGTCGATTGTTGTCCGCGACGTGCGCGAGCACGAGCTGGATTCGGTCCTTGCACTCAACAATGCCGCCGGTCCCGCGATCCTGCCGCTGGATGCGGCGCGGCTGCGACACTTCTATGACTGCGCCGAGTACTTCCGCATTGCCGAGCGCGACGGCGCGCTGACAGGCTTCCTGATCGGCCTCGGGCATCGCTCCGAACACGACAGCAGCAACTTCCGCTGGTTCCGCGAGCGTTACGACAACTTCTTCTATATCGACCGCATCGTGGTCGCGAGTCGCCGTCGCGGCGGCGGCGTGGGCCGCGCGTTCTATGCCGACGCGCAGAGCTACGCCGAACTGCGTTACGCACAGATCGCCTGCGAGGTGTTCCTCGATGGAGTCAACGATCCGGTGCTGCTATTTCACGGCACGTCCGGGTTCAACGAAGTCGGTCAGCACCGCATGCCGGGCACCGACGTCCGCGCGGCCATGCTGATGAAGCCGCTCAACTGCTATGCCTGGATCAATGCAACCTACGGCGATGCGCTGCCCAAACTGCCGTGGGTGCGCGAGCCGCGCGCCGTGGCCGTGAGCGAACCGCCGGCCGCAATGCAGATGGGAGCGGGCCTGTGAACGTGGTGAACATGGACTTTGAACCGGCAGGTGAGCTGAAGATCGGGCAGGTCGGCATCGCGAACCTGCGTGTACGCACGCTCGACGTCGCCCGCCTCGCCGAGGAGATGCGCAGCCGCGTGCAGCGTGCGCCGAACCTGTTCCACCGCGCTGCCGTCGTGATCGACTTCGGCGGCCTCGCGCAGACACCCGACCTCGCCACCGCACAACGCCTGATCGATGCATTGCGTGACGCGGGCGTGCTCCCGGTCGCGCTGGCCTACGGCACCTCCGAAACCGAGCACCTCTCGGTGCAGCTCGGCCTGCCTTTGCTGGCGAAGTTCCGTGCGCAGTACGAGCGCGCGGATGCCAGCCCTGCTCCCGAGCCTGCGCCGCCGCGTCGTGAAGCAACGCCCGCCGAGCCCGCGGCCCGCGCCGCTGCAGCGCCTGCGCCGGCTGCAACGAATGCGCAGCCCGGCCTGATGCAGGTTGCGCCCGTGCGCTCCGGCCAGCAGATCTATGCCGACCATCGCGACCTCACCGTGCTGACGACAGTCGGCGCCGGTGCGGAAGTGATTGCCGACGGCTCCGTCCATATCTACGGCGCATTGCGCGGCCGCGCACTCGCCGGCGCGCAGGGCAACACGCAAGCGCGTATCTTCTGCCGCGAGTTCCACGCCGAGCTTGTCGCGATCGCCGGGCATTACAAAGTGCTCGAGGACGTTCCGAAGCACCTGATCGGCAAGGCCGTGCAGGTCTGGCTAGACGACGAACAACTGAAAATCGCGGCGCTGGATTGACGCCGCACCAACTGGAGGACATGTTTTGGCCGAGATTATCGTAGTCACGTCGGGCAAGGGCGGCGTGGGCAAGACCACCACCAGCGCCAGTCTCGCCTGCGGGCTCGCGCGCCGTGGCCACAAGGTGGCCGTCATCGACTTCGACGTCGGCCTGCGCAACCTCGACCTGATCATGGGCTGCGAGCGCCGCGTCGTGTACGACTTCGTCAATGTCGTCAACGGCGAGTCCACGCTGAAGCAGTCG
>CADCUA010000282.1 GCA_902805755.1 uncultured Lysobacter sp. | reverse complement strand
CCATGACGCTGATGAGCAGCACGAGGCCGGCGGTCACGACCGGTGCCCAGAAGAAACCGCCATTGTGTTCCCAGAACTCGCGTTCGAGCAGGATGCGGATGCGGCCCGTGGGGGCCGACGGGATCATTGTGTTCATGCGTAGGTCCCCTTCATGGTGGCGACAAACAGGTCGGACAGGCCGGGTTTGCGGGTCTCGCCGAAGCCCTTGAGCACCCCCACTTCCACGCCGTCGAACAGCATCACGGTCTTGCCGAACGGCAGTGAGCGCTCGTCGATCGGCTTGAGCGCGCGCGCGGCCTGCACGCTCTGCGCGTCGACCAGCACTTCGGTGTAGCGCTCCGCCACGGCTTCCATGTCCGCATGCAGCGCGACCTTGCCGTCGCGGATGAAGATGACATCGGTGAGGATGTGCTCGATCTCTTCCACCTGGTGCGTAGTGACGATGATCGTCTTCTGCTCGTCGAAGTAATCCTCCAGCAGACGCTGGTAGAACTGCTTGCGATACATGATGTCGAGGCCGAGCGTGGGCTCGTCGAGCACCAGCAGCCTGGCGTCGATCGCCATGACCAGCGCCAGGTGCAGTTGCACGATCATGCCTTTCGACATCTCGCCCACTTTCATCTTCGGCGTGAGCTTGGTCCCGGCCAGGAAGCGCTCGCACCGCGCGGCATCGAACCGCGGATGCACACCGGCGACGTAGCGGATCGCCTGGGCAACCGTGAGCCAGCGCGGCAGCACGGCCACGTCGGCGATAAAGCAAACATCGCGCATCAGCTCGTCGCGTTGCGTGCGCGGATCGCGGCCGAGCACGCTGAGTTCGCCGTCGAACGGAATCAGGCCGAGCATCGCTTTCAGCGCCGTGGTCTTGCCGGCGCCGTTGGGACCGATCAGGCCGTAGATGCGGCCGGCAGCGATGTCGAAGGTGGCACCGTCGAGCGCCAGCTTGTTCTTGTAGGCCTTGCGAAGGTTGCGGGCGCTGACCACCGGCGTGGTGGCGTGCGCGGCTTGTTCGGCGCGGAAGGCCGAGGTCGGGGTATCAAGGACGGCGCTCATCGGGCGGCCTCCGGGGTGGGACCTGAGAGCAGTTGCTCGAGCTGCAGGCCCAGGCGGGTAATGCGCTGGACCACCTGCGGCCATTCTTCGGTAAGGAAGCGGGTGCGCTCGGTCTCGAGCAGCTTCCTGGAGGCTTCTTCGGTCACGTACATACCCAGTCCTCGGCGTTTTTCGAGCAGTGATTCGTCCGCAAGCTCCTGGTACGCCCGCGAGACGGTGATGGGGTTGAGCTGGTAATCGGCTGCGATCTGGCGCACCGAAGGCAGCGCGTCACCAGGGCGGAGTTCGCCGTCGAGCATCATCGCGATCACCCGCTCTTTCAGCTGGCGGTAGATCGGAGCGCCGTCGTTCCATTGGATGGGGGCCATCGGTCAACCTCTGGGCTTGAAGGAGAAGAACGGCATCGCGACCCGGTGCCGGGTCTGTGCCGCGTTCGTGTGCGTTGCCGGCGCGTCGGCTGTCGCCTTCGACACCGGCAGCAGGGGGCGGGCCGTGGCCATGCCGCTGAGCAGGACCGTCATCAGCGCGAGGGTCAGGAAAGTCCAGGCGGCGGTTCGGAGCAGGCGCATGACGGTCGGCTTGTCTGTGGTGTTGTAGGCAACTATAACACCGACTCAGCTGGTGGGAACCCAACTGATGGCAGGGGTGGCGTGACCGGCGGATGGGTCAAACAAGCGCGACGCCTTCCAGCCCGGGTGGCGCGACCAAGGAACGCCCTCGCAGCTGGTCGGTCACGGGGAGCGATCGAACGCGGCGACTCTTTCGGTATTCGCGGTGTACCTGCGTCTTCGCGGTGCGCCCGCCAGTAGGTGTGCCCGCGCCGCCCTACCTGAGCAACATCCGTTGCGAACCAAAGCCCCGAGGTCCGCAGCCGGAAGACATGCAGCGGCCGGCCGGCGCACTCAGCGGTAGACTCCCGGCGAAGGCTTCCGTTTCTGACCCAGGCGACCCATGAGCACACAACTGACCGGCCACGTCATTGTCGAAATCGACGGCGTGGAACAGCAGATCGAATCCGATGCTTTCATCGAAGAACACGACGGCCTCTGGAAGTACCAGGGGGACGGCTTCACGCTGCTGGTCACGGCCGATCTCGAGGGCGCGGTCGACGAGGAAGGCAACTACCCCACCCATCTCGATGAGCCGGAGACCGAAGGCGGCGTGGTGGTCGAGGTGATCGAGTTCGAGTTGGCGGCAGCGCGCGGCGATCTGTTTGCGATCGACGACGAGGAAGGCCTGGGCGATGAGGAAGATGCCGACGACGAGGACGCGGACGAGTACTGACGCCGATCGCCGGCCATCATCATGGACAGCCCAACGCCAAGAGCCTGCTCGAAGTGCCGGTCCTCGGATGACCTGCACCTGGTGACACTGGGCGAGCCCGGTGGCGGCCAACCCGGTCGGGCGTTGCTCTACTGCGCCCGCTGCCGGGCGCAGCCCGGCCACCGGATCGATATCAGCTGGCCGCTGGGCCTGCTGACGCCCGGCACGTTCCTTGAGCTGTATCGGATGGGCAAGACGGTGAGCGATCCGCGCATGGCGGTGCATCTGGTTTTCGGCCAAGGCAACGATTGGATCGCGACCGAAGCCGCCGACCTCCTCGAGCGACGCAGACTCGGCGAGTGACCCTCGTGAACCGCTGAGCGCCGAAGTCAGGCCGATAGGGCGGATCCAGAGCTCTTCTCGACCAGGCGTCGCAGCATTGAACGCGCTGCAAGCGAGCTGGGCATCCCCGCCCTGCGAGCCGCCATCACGCCCAGTGGCAAGCACGCAACCGCTGACTTCTAGAGACCACGCACGAGGCGCTCTGAAGCCCGCCGTCGGATAAGCCCCGTGGGTCCAGAGCGGTGATTGCGGAACAGGGATCAAAACGCCGCTTCCACGCCCGCATGCAGACGCACCGCGGCGCGCGGCGTCGGTGCTGTAGTGCGCCGATCGATGCACGAGCCTGACTCGTGACGTGCACTCATGTACGCCTCGAGGACCTTTCAGCGCGGCTCGTGGACGGCGCACAGGCTGCAATCGGCGACAGCTCCATGATTGCACTGACCGGCTCGCCGGATAGGCGGGTCGTTGTCCCCGGTCCGAATCCTGCCGGCTAATTACAGCGATCACGGCTGGTCTGCGGCGCCAGCGCTGAACGCGGTTCGGTCCGACAATGGCCTGGTCGATACGCATCGGAGGCGCGAAGCAG
>CADCUA010000281.1 GCA_902805755.1 uncultured Lysobacter sp. | reverse complement strand
CAGACGTTCGGTTCCGAGCGCGTGCTCGACACGCCGCTGGATGAAACCACGATCGCCGGCCTCACCGTCGGCCTCGCCTCGCAAGGCATGAAGCCCGTCGCCGAGGCGCAGTTCGACGGCTTCATGTATCCGATGGTGGACTTCATCGTCAGCCACGCCGCGCGCATGCGTTACCGCACGCGCGGACGCTTGACCTGCCCGATGGTGCTTCGCGTGCCGTGGGGCGGTGGCATCCGCGCGCCGGAGCACCACAGCGAAGCGAACGAAGCGATCTTCACCAATGTGCCCGGCCTGCGGGTGGTGATGCCGTCCTCGCCGCAGCGCGCGTACGGCATGCTGCTCGCCGCGATCCGCGAGCCGGACCCGGTGATCTTCTTCGAGCCCAAGCGCATCTACCGCCAGTACAAGGAAGTGGTTGCCGATGACGGCGAGGCGCTGCCGCTGGACGTGTGCTACACGCTGCGCGACGGCACCGACCTCACGCTCGTCACCTGGGGCGCGCAGGTCAAGGAAACGCTGGAAGCGGCCGAGAAGCTGGAGAAGGACGGCATCAGCGCCGAAGTCATCGACGTCGCCACGCTGCGCCCGCTGGACTTCGCGACGATCGCCGAATCGGTCAGCCGCACCGGCCGCTGCGTGATCGTGCACGAAGCGCCGAAGACCGCGGGTTTCGGTGCGGAAATCGCCGCGCGCCTGGCTGAGGAATCGATGTTCGACCTCGTCGCGCCGGTCGAGCGCGTCACGGGTTACGACACGCACATCCCGCTGTTCCGGCTGGAAATGAAATACCTGCCGAGCGTGGACCGCATCGTTGCGGCCGCAAAGCGCGCAATGGCGGCGAGCTGAGCGATGCGCCTGCTGCACGACCATCGCCTGCAGCACGCCGACCCGGTCGGTGTCGCGGCCGGCGATGTCGTGTCGGCGGGCGCACGCGATGGTTTGCCGTCTTACGCAAATGCCGAAACGCAGGCGAGTGCCGATGACCACGCGCCGCATGCCTGGCAGCCGCTGACGGCGCATGGCCGCGCGATGGCGATGGATGCCGAGGGCATCCGCGCACTGACCCACGGCGGCACGCTGACGCTGCCTTCCGAACACGGCGGGCGGATCTGGTTCGAACGCGCCGACGGCGCGCCGGCCCGTTATCCGCCCCGCACACTGAACTGATCAACGAGAGACACGGATGACCCAGACCAAGACGTTCCTGCTGCCCGATCTCGGCGAAGGCCTGCCCGACGCGACCATCGTCGAATGGTTCGTGAAAGTCGGCGACACGATCCGCCTCGACGACAACCTCGTCTCGATGGAAACCGCGAAAGCCGTGGTCGAAGTGCCCTCGCCCGTGTCGGGCAAGGTGCTGCGCCTGGCGGGCGGTGCGGGCGATGTGATCGTGACCGGCAAGATGCTGGCCGAGTTCGAGATCGATCCGTCCATGCCGCAGCGCGCCGAGGGCCAGGACACCGGCCACCACCACGGTGGTGGCGGGCACGACGAGCCGCGCGCACCCGGCCAGGGCGTCGGCACGCAGGACACGATGCCGGACGATCGCGTCGTCGCCTCGCAGGAAGGCGGCGCACTGGAACACGACACGCCGCCGCCGAAGGCCGAAGCCGCCGGCGCACGCAGCGACGCGGGCACCGTGGTCGGTGCAATGCAGAGCTCGGACGCGGTCCGCAGCGAGCAGGCCAGCAGCATCGGCGGCGTCAAGGCGATGCCGGCCGTGCGCGCGCTCGCGCGCAAGATGGGCGTGGACATCACCCGCGTGCAGCCGTCCGGCTCTGATGGCGTGGTGACGATGAACGACGTCAAACAGGCGGCGGCGAACGGCAGCGCGAAGCTTGGCGCCGCCGGTGCATCGCGTACGTCCGTGGCGGCAGCACCGATGCAGCAGGCGCAGCCCCGGACCGCCGCCCCGCAGCAGGCCGTGCAGCGCACGACGATGTCGCAGGCCGGCAAGCCGATGCGCACGCAGCCGCCCGGCGCGGCCGCGACGGGCCAGCCCGAGCAGCTCAAGGGCGTGCGCCGCAACATGGCGCGCGTCATGGCCGATGCGCACAGCAAGGTCGTGCCGACCACGCTGGTGGACGACGCCGACCTGCATGCCTGGATCGGCAAGCAGGACATCACAGCGCGCCTGATCCGCGCGATCGTCAGCGCGTGCAAGACGGTGCCGGCGCTCAACGCATGGTTCGACGGCGAGAACCTCTCGCGCACGATGCACACGCATGTCGACATCGGCATCGCGGTCGACACCGACGACGGCCTGTTCGTGCCCGCGCTGCGCAATGCCGACATGCTTGACGGCAGCGGCATCCGCACCGCGATCCAGCGGCTGCGCACGCAGGTGGCGGATCGTTCGATCGCGCCCAGCGAGCTGAGCGGCTACACGATCTCGCTGTCGAACTTCGGCATGTTCGCCGGCCGCTACGCGACGCCGGTCGTGGTGCCGCCGTGCGTGGCGATCGTCGGTGCAGGCAAGCTCTCGCACGACGTTGTCGCGGTCATGGGCGGCATCGAAGTGCATCGCCGCATGCCGCTGTCGCTCACGTTCGACCACCGCGCCTGCACCGGCGGCGAAGCTGCGCGCTTCCTCAAGGCGATGCTGGACGATCTGGCGCTGCCGCACTAAGCGCAGCGCACCGGTTGGTTCCGAAGGGCCGCGTATGACGCGGCCCTTTTTATGCCGCTTACCGGACGCGTCCCGCCCCGTCGGCTGAACCACTCAGCTGGCACTGTTGCGATGCGTCATCTGCCTCATGCGTCCCAGTCCGCAGAAGTCCGGCAACTGGAAGTATTTACTGCCGCT
The DNA here is from genome assembly GCA_902805755.1 of uncultured Lysobacter sp. Taxonomy (GTDB): domain Bacteria; phylum Pseudomonadota; class Gammaproteobacteria; order Xanthomonadales; family Xanthomonadaceae; genus Cognatilysobacter. The sequence goes on along the minus strand of CADCUA010000281.1, from coordinate 445 downwards.
TCCCGACGCCGGACACGGTTTTTCCGCGCCGGCTCAAGGAAATTGAGTCCACGACCGATAAGTCCGGTAGCGCCCGGTATCCCCGTGGCACACAGACAGGGGATGGCCGCCGTGGGGAAACTTCAGGAAATCAGGGCGGACCGATGCGAGGCTCCGAGCGAACGGCGCCTGGGCCAGCTGCTGCGCTATCTGCTCAACTCGCCCGATATCCCGACGTTTGCCGAACGCGCGGCCAGCTATCTCGAAGGTGAGGGCCTCACCGGTGTGGTGCTGGGCTGGCGACTGGGCGACGGCGAGCTTCGCGTGCACGGCGCCGAGACGATCCACCCGCTCGACCGGCAGCTCGAAGCGCTCGCTTCCCGGCAGGACGGCTGGGCCTGCGACGAACAGGCGCGTCGCCTGGCCTGCCGCATCCAGGTGCAGGAAGGCCGCTACCACCTGGGCA
>CADCUA010000280.1 GCA_902805755.1 uncultured Lysobacter sp. | reverse complement strand
CCGGACGACCGACGCAGGTGCCGGCGCCGGCCTCGGTCGCCTCGCGCGTGCCTTCGAGTTCGCGGCCCTCGATCACCGCAACCGGCAGGCATTCGGTCGCGCCGTACGGCGTCCAGAACTGCGCATCGGCCGGCAGCAGCGTGCGCATGCGCGCGACCACGTCGGCGGGCACCGGCGCGCCGGCCGACATCACCCGCCGCAGCTGCGGCAGCGGCGCGCCCTGGCGCGCGAGCACAGCCATCAATGCGGGCGACCCGAACAGCCGGTCCACCCCGAAACGCTCGATCGCGTCGTGCAAGCGGCGCGGCGCGGCGCGCGCCGGGCGCGTGGGGTCCATGTCCGGAATCACCGACGTGGCGCCCAGCGCCGGATCGAACAGCGCGAACGGCGGGAACGTTGGCAGGTCGATACCGCCCGGCTCGAGGCCGAACGCATCGCCGAGCATCGCGATCTGCGCGATGAAATGCCGGTGCCGGTACACCACGCCCTTCGGCACGCCGGTCGATCCGCTGGTGAACAGGATCGCCGCGATTTCATCCGGTTGCGTATCGGCCAGTCGCGCACCCGCGCCTGCTCCGGCGCGTTCGACCTGCGCAAGCGTGGCATTGCTCCACCACGCGCGCGCGCCGGTGGTGATGCGCACGCGCGCCGACGGCGCCCAACGCAGCAGCACGCGCGCGATGTGTGCGAGGGGGACGCCGATGAACGCATGCGGCTGCGCCTCGGCGAGGCATTCGCGCAGCGCGCGCCGATCGATGCCCGGATCGACGAGCACCGGCACCACGCCCGCCTTGAACAGCGCGAACATCAGCACGAAGAACTCCGGCGTCGGCCGCACCATCACCACCGTGCGCATGCCGCGCGTGATGCCATGGCGCGCGAGCCCGGCCGCGACCGCATCGCTGCGCGCATCGAGCTGCGCGTACGTCAGCGTGACGTCGTATCGCCCCAGCCCGTCGCGCCCGCGCGTGCCCGGGCAGCGCATCGCGATGCGGTCGGGCGATTCGCGCGCCAGCCGCGGCAGCGCGGCCGCGATATTGCACGTCGCGATGCCGCTCATGCGAACGCCCTGCACGCAGCGCCGTTCACGGCTCGCGCCTGTCCACGAGCGGATGCGTGTCGAGAAAGCGGCGGATCGCCGGCACGAGCTCGGCTGCCTCGTCCTCGAGCACGAAATGGTTCGCGTCGTCGTAGGCATGCACCTGTGCGTTCGGCAATGCACGCATGAACCCGTCCAGGAAATGGCGATCGAACACGAAATCCCTCAGGCCCCATCCGATGAACACCGGTCGATCAGCGAACTGCGGCAGCCGCTGGCCGGCGGCCTCCACCAGCGGCCAGGCGCGGTCGCCCGGGCGCAGCGGGATGTCCTGCATGAAGCGCAGGGTCGAGATCGCGTTGCGCCAGCCGTTGTATGGCCGGATGTAGGCGCGACGCACATCCGCCGGCATGCGGCGCTCGGTGCCCAGCCAGGCCGCACCGCGCGCAAACAGGTTGAATGCGCGGATCATGAAACCGCCCACGCGCGAATCGCGCCCCATCGACAGCTGCCACGGCATCGGCTTCGCGGGCGGTAATGGGAACGCGGCGGTGTTGAGGATCACCAGGCGCCGCACCTGCGGTGCATGCGACAGCGCCCAGCCGAAGCCGATCATTCCGCCCCAGTCGTGCACTGCAAGCGTCACTGGTCCCTCGATGCGCAGATGTTGAAGCAGGCGCGCAAGATCATCGATGCGCGATTGCAGCGTGTAGGTGTAATGCGCGTCGTCAGGACGATCCGACAGGCCCATGCCGACGTGGTCGGGCACGATGCAGCGGTAGCGATCGCGCAGGCCGAGCACGAGGCGCCGCCAGTGATAACTCCACGACGGATTGCCGTGCAGCATCACCACCACCTCGCCATCGCGCGGGCCTTCGTCCACGTACGACATCGCGACGCCGGGCCGCACGTCGAAGCGTGAGGGCGCGAACGGATAGTCGGGAAGCTCAGTGGCGTGCGTCATCGGTCACCTGCGGCAGGTGGCCATTATCACTGCAACGCGGCGATGCCTTGCCCACTCGCCAGCGCAGGCTGCGCCGCGGGCAGGGCACTGGTTAGACTTGCGGGCATGAAAATCGCCAGCTGGAACGTCAATTCGCTGAATGTGCGCATGCCACACCTGGAAGCGTGGCTGGCGACGTCACGCCCGGATGTCGTCGCGCTGCAGGAAACCAAGCTCGAGGACAGCCGCTTCCCCGACACCGCGCTTGCCGCGCTCGGCTACCGCAGCGTGTTCGCAGGGCAGAAGGCGTACAACGGCGTCGCGATCGTTTCACGCGAACCGGCGGTCGATGTGCAGATCGGCATTCCCGGCTTCGACGATGAACAGCGGCGCGTGCTCGCCGCGACCGTGGGCGGCGTGCGCATCGTGGATCTGTATGTCGTCAATGGCCAGTCCGTGGGCAGTGACAAGTACGAATACAAACTGCGCTGGCTCGATGCGGTGCACGACTGGCTGGAACAGGAGTTGCGTACGCACCCGGAAATGGTGGTGCTGGGCGATTTCAACATCGCGCCCGATGCGCGCGATGTGCATGACCCGGTGGCCTGGCACGACGCGCACATCCTGACCTCCCGCGCCGAGCGCGATGCGCTGCAGCGCCTGTATGCGCTTGGCCTGCATGACTCGTTCCGCCTGCATCACGCCGAAGGCGATCAGTTCAGCTGGTGGGATTACCGGCAGGCCGCGTTTCGTCGCAACCTGGGGCTGCGTATCGATCTGGTACTGGTGTCGGACGCGCTGCGCGCGCGGTGCACCGGTGCAGGCATCGAGCGCGAGCCACGCCGCTGGGAGCGCCCGAGTGACCACACCCCGGTGTGGGCGGAAATCGCGGACTGATCATCGCGTGTAAATGCCGGCGAGTTCAGGGACGGCGCGGATCGCAAACCGCGTGCGACGGCAATGATCACGGCCGCCGGAATGGCCCGCATCAACGCAATGCAATCCCATCATCGAGCGTTCGCAAAGCCATCCGGCCGATGACCGGCTGCGGGCGATACTCCGGAAACAGAAAGGCCCGGCAATGCCGGGCCTTTCAAGTCACGGCGCGGGTGCGATTAACGCACGCGGCCACGACGGAACATGTTGACGATCGCAAGCAGCACGATGGCGCCGACCAGCGACATCAGAAGACCCATCACGCTGAAATCGCCGTTGTTGATGTCACCACCGCCGACGCCCAGCATGCCACCGAGCCAGCCGCCGAGGAATGC
>CADCUA010000279.1 GCA_902805755.1 uncultured Lysobacter sp. | reverse complement strand
CTTTCGCGACGTGCGGCGACTGTGCGCGCACGCCGGCAATGTGTGACGCAGGGCCGCAGGCCGAAGGGCTGGCATCGTGCGGCGCGCTCTATACTCGCGGCCCCGCCTCCGCAATCGGAATCCGTTTCAATGCTTCGTTTCCGTCGTTTCCTGCGCGGCGCACTGTATACGTTCGCCGGGCTGACCGTACTCGGCCTGCTGACGCTCGCCACGCTGTACTTCCTGATCTCGCCGAAACTGCCGGACGTGGAAACGCTGCGCAACGTCGAGATGCAGGAGCCGATGTATGTGTACTCGCGCGACGGCCGCCTGATGGCGCTGTTCGGCGAGACCCGCCGCTACCCGGTCAACATCGAAGAAGTGCCCGCGCGCCTGAAACAGGCGTTCATCGCGATCGAGGACGCACGCTTCTACCAGCATCACGGCATCGATTACAAAGGCATCGGGCGCGCAGTGTGGCTGCTGGCGACCACCGACGCCAAACGCGTGCCGGGTGGCTCCACGATCACCCAGCAGGTCGCGCGCCAGTTCTTCCTGAGTTCGGAATACAGCTACACGCGCAAGCTGGCCGAGATCCTGCTCGCCCTGCGCATGGAGCGCGAACTGAGCAAGGACGAGATCTTCGAGCTGTACTTGAACAAGAGCTTCTTCGGCAACCGCGCCTACGGCGTGGGAGCGGCGGCGGAGTTCTATTACGGCAAGACGGTCGACCAGCTGGACCTGGATGAAATGGCCTCGCTGGCCGGCATTCCGAAGTTCCCGTCCAGCGGCAACCCGCTCACCAATCCCGAGCGCGCGAAGCTGCGTCGCGATTACATCCTGGACCGCATGGCGGAACTGAAGTACGTCAGCGCCGACGAAGCCGCGCGGGCGCAGCAGGTTGCGATGCACGCCGCGCCGCACGAGCGCCCGGTGCAGATCTACGCGCCGTACGTGGCGGAAATGGTGCGCCAGGAGATGATTGCCCGCTACGGCCCGGAAGCGCTGACCAAGGGCTACCACGTCACCACGACGATCGACCCGGTGATGCAGGTCGCGGCCGACAAGGCCGTGCGCGATGGCCTGGAAGTCTACGACCGCCGCCGCGGCTGGCATGGCCTGGAACAGCATTTCGAACTTGCAGCGGATGAAACCGCGGCGACCGCGCGCCGTCGCCTGCTCACGATTCCCGCGCAGGGCGAACTGCTGCCGGCGATCGTGATGGGCACGGGCGGCGGCAAGGCGACGCTTGTACTTGCGGACGGCAAAGAGATCGAACTCGGCGCAGGCCAGGGCTGGAACGGCAAGAACCCCGCCACGCTCGAGCGCGGCGATCAGGTGCGCGTCGTGCGCATTCGCCCGCAGACTCGCGCCGGTGACGAGATCAAGCCCGACGAAGGCACGCCGCGTTACCGGCTCGGCCAGCTGCCCCGCGCGCAGGCGGCCCTGGTGTCGCTGGATGCAATGACCGGCGCGCTGAAGGCGCTGTCGGGTGGCTACAGCTTCGCCGGCAACAAGTTCAACCGCGCCACGCAGGCGCGGCGCCAGCCGGGTTCGAGCTTCAAGCCGTTCCTGTATGCAGCGGCGTTCGAGCGTGGCTTCAACCCGGCCTCGATCGTGCTCGATGCACCGGTGGTGTTCCGCGACCGCCGCGGCCATTTGTGGCGTCCGCAGAACGACACCGGCAACTTCAAGGGCCCGATGCGCATCCGCGAAGCGCTGGTGCAGTCGCGCAACCTCGTCTCCGTGCGCCTGCTCGATGCACTCGGTGTCGATTACGCGCGCAAGTACATCAGCCACTTCGGTTTCGAGGCCGAGCAGCTGCCGCCGAACCTGTCGATGTCGCTCGGCACGGCGTCGCTCACGCCGCTGTCGGTGGCGCGCGGCTACGCGGTGTTCGCGAACGGCGGCTTCCGTGTCACGCCGTGGTTCATTGACGAGGTCAAGGATCGTGACGGCGCGGTGGTGTTCAAGGAAAAACCCGCGCAGGGCTGCCACGGCTGCGGCGGCGCCGCGACGGCCGCCGGCGGCCAGGTGCGTCCGCCGACCACGGTGGTGGACGGCTTCGATTTCGGGCCCGCCCCGGGCGCGGAAACGGCGGCCGCAGAACCGGCCGCGAAGGATGAAAAGCCGGCGCAGGAAGTCGCCAAGCCCGCCATTCCAGCGAACATCACGCTCGCGCCGCGCGCGATCGACGAGCGCATCGCCTACCAGATGACCTCGATGATGCGCGACGTCGTGCAGCGCGGCACCGGTACCGCGGCGAAGGTACTCGAACGTGAGGACATCGGCGGCAAGACCGGCTCGACGAACGAACACCGCGATGCGTGGTTCTCCGGCTTCGGAGGCACGTTCGTGACCACCGTCTGGGTCGGCCGCGACGACTTCAAGTCGCTGGGCTACCGCGAGTACGGCGGCAAGGCAGCGCTGCCGATCTGGATCGATTACATGCGCGTCGCGCTCAAGGACCAGCCGCTGGCGGTACACGAGCCGCCCCAGGGCATGGTCAAGGTGGCGGTGTCGGCAAACGGCACGCTGATCCCGAATGCAGCCGGCGGCGTCATGGAGTGGGTGAAGGCCGAGGATCTCGAGCGCATGGAGAGCGCGATCGATTACGGTCCGAGCGACGGCTCGGCAGCGCCCAGGGAAGAGGCGTTCGATATTTTCTGATTCCGGCAAACAGCCCGGTCGCGTCGTGCGGCCGGGCCAAGCCCTTGCAGGCCTCGAGCTTTCAAGCGGCGGACACTCGGTGTGCGCTGCAACGTGCAGGCGGCGCTTGCCGTATGGCGGCTAAATTTCCGCAATCGGCCGCAAGAATTGTTCACGAGCTGCGTGCTAGCGTCGATTCCGCCGGTCCTCATTTCGGGTCGGTCCCGGCCCCGGCCGGTGCCGCACCTGCCGCGGAGGTCCTATGCATCGCCACGCCCGTCACGCGCAGCAGCATGCCCAGAGCCGCACACGCGAACGCCGTCATCGCCTCGCCCATGAAGCTGCGCGGTTGATGGCCGAAGGCGGCACGCGCGATTACCACCAGGCCAAGCTCAAAGCGGCCGAGCGGCTGGGCATCCGCGACGATGCCTCGCTCCCGCGCAACCGCGAGATCGAGGATGCGCTGCGCGAATACCAGCGGCTGTTCCAGCCCAATAACGACAAGGTGCTGCGCGAGCGTCGCGAAGCGGCATTGCGTGCGCTGGAATTCTTCGCGCCGTTCCAGCCACGCCTGGTGGGCCCGGTGCTTGAGGGCACTGCGGACGCGCACTGCCCGGTCGCCCTGCATC
>CADCUA010000278.1 GCA_902805755.1 uncultured Lysobacter sp. | reverse complement strand
CAAAGATGAGCTGGATGGCCGCGATTCTGTGCGCGGCGGGTGCGCTGACTGCAAATGGCGTGGTGAGCGCGCAGGCGCTTCCCGTGTCGGTGGAAGCATCGGGCAACGTAGCCCATGCCCGTATCGGACTGCCGGGATCTACGCTGGCCGACCTGACACTTGTGTTCCAGGATGCGACCGGGCTCAGCGCATCGAGCATCGGCATCACCGCCGAACGTGTCGACGTTGCCGCGCTCGCTTCGCGTCTGCCCGACGCGAACCTGACGCAACTGTCCAGCGCGCTGCCGCTGCTGATTACGATCGAGCCGCCGCAAGGCGGCGGGCTGAGCTTCCGCGACACCGGCCGCGTCGAAATCCATACCCACGCGCTCCCCTACACCGTCGGCAGCTCGTTCCGTCTGTTGAAAGCGCCCCTCAACGGCCAGTTCCGCGATGTCACTGACGAGATCGCCCAGGGCAGCGTGCGTGCGCGTGGCACCTACGGCGGTTTCTCGCAGTTCCTGATCGTGACCGATCTGCGCGCGACCGGCGATGTCATCAGCGAGAAGATCAGCTACCTGCGTGGCCGCGTCGGTACGCTGCCGACTGCTGAGCAGGCCGCGTTCGACGACCTGCTGGATTCAACTCAGGCAGCCGTGGCACGGGCTGACTACGCAACGGCGATCTCCAGCATCGATGCGCTCCGCGCGCGGGCCTACGAACGTGGCGGCACGCACATCACCGACGAATGGCGTTCCGCACGCGACACGGTCAACCAGGCGGGTGAACTGGCTGCGGGGGCGGCGACGCTGCGTTTCAGCGTGGCCTACCTGCGCGATTTCGGACACTGAAACAAGCAGCCTGCCCGCATCTCCTGCATCGCATGGTTGAACTCTCGCATCCGCCCTCGTGGCGGATGCGTCGTTTCCGGGGTCGCTGCGTGTCGATCGCTGTCCCATGCACGCAGCCGGGCACGCTCTGGCATCGTCATCCCGACGTGAGAAACACGTGCCTGCACGGCCGCGGCTGCCGCACTAATATGGGTCCATGCAAGCTCGATTGATCGCCTACCCTCCCGATGCCGCGGCCCTGCCCCGCTGGCTTTCCACGGGCGATCGCTTGCGCATCGGGCGCAGCGCCGAGTGCGAACTCGTGCTCGATGACCCGTCGGTCTCGCGTGTGCACGCGGAGCTGCGGTTCGAAGGCGACTTCTGGCGCCTGCTCGATCTGGGCAGCAAGAACGGCTGCTTCGTCGACGGCATGGCGGCGCGAGAGCAGGCGCTTCCAGCCAGTTGCTGGTTGCGGCTGGGCGATGTGCATTGCGAATTCGCCCAGTTCGATGCGGAGCGTGCCGATGCCATGCGTGGCCGCGAGCACGACCGTCGGGCGCGTTCGGCCGTCCTGACGCGACAGGTCGCATCGGCGGCGCGCTTCGAGTCCCTGCTTGATGACGTGCTGCAGGGCGTGCTCGAACTGTCCGGTTGCAGCCGCGGCTTCCTGCTGCTTGCGCACGAGGGCGATTACGCGGTCAAGGCCAGCCTGGGCGCGGACGATGGCGCACTCGGGCGCGGCGTGTTCACGGGCAGCGTAGGCGCCGTGCAGCGCACGCTCGAACAGCGCCGGCCGGTGGTGGTGAACAAGATGCAGAACGAGCCCTGGCTCTCGAGCCGCGCGTCCGTGATCCACGGCGGCCTGCAGACCATCGTGTGCCTGCCGCTGCTCGACCGCGACAAGGTGCTGGGCGCCGTCTATGCCGATCGCCAGGGCTTTGGCGAACCGATCACCGATGTGGACGTCGAGCTGCTTGCCGCATTCGCCGAAACCGCGACCCTGTGGCTGCTCGCCGGCCGCGCGATCGACTCGATCGATGGCGCCCCGCGCTGGAGCACCCTGATCCGCGAGCAGGCGCCCGGCGGGAGCGGCGCGTGAGTGATCCGGGCGCCACGGTAACCAGCGTACATACGCAGCAGCGTCTGGCGGCAGGCACCGTGCTCGCCGCGCGTTTCCGCATCGAGAACGTACTCGGACTCGGCGGAATGGGCGTCGTGTACCGGGCCACGGACCTCGCGCTGGATATCCCTGTCGCATTGAAGCTGTTGCGTCCGGAGCTCGCTGCACGCGCCGACGCGTTCGACCGGTTCCGCCAGGAGCTGCTCACTGCGCGGCAGGTCTCAAGCGCGCGCGTGGTGCGCATCCACGACCTCGCCCAGGACGAAGGCCAGTGGTTCATCACCATGGACCTGATCGAAGGCGAGGCGCTTGATCGCCGTATCGACCGGGACGGCGCACTCGCGTCGGACGCGGCGGTGGCGATCGCCCGGCAACTGGCTGAGGGTCTCGCGGCGGCGCATGCCAAGGGCGTCATCCATCGCGACCTGAAGCCCGCCAACGTCCTGCTGGACCAGGATGGCAGCGCATACATCACCGATTTCGGCGTGGCGCGTTCGCTCGCGAGCGGTGGGCTGACGCAGTCCGGTGCCGTGATCGGCACGCCGGATTACCTCTCGCCCGAGCAGGCGCGCGGTGAGCCCGTCGACGGACGCAGTGACCTCTATGCGCTCGGGCTGATCCTCTACGAAATGCTGACCGGCGCGATGCCGTTCACCGGCGGCACGATCCCGGAAATCCTCGCGCAGCGCATGCTGCGCACGCCGCCGCCTGTGACGGAGCAGCGCCCGGACACACCCGCGTGGATTGCGCGCCTTGTAGACCGGTTGTTGCGCCCGCAGCCTGCGCACCGGTTCCAGAGCGCCGAGGAAATCATCCGTGCGATCGATCGCCGTGAGGTCCCACGCGAGTGGCTGCCACGCCGGCGTGGCCTGCTGGCCGCCGCAATCATTGCAGTCCTTGCACTGGCCGGCGTTGGCACGTGGTACGTACGGCACGAAGCAGCGCCCGCCGTGGTCGCGGCAATCGCGCCGCTGCACCGACTGCTCGTGCTGCCACTCGATGCGCCGGAAGACGCGCTGCCCGCGACCGTGCGCACCGCGCTGAGCGTGCAGACGCGCGCCGCGTTCGCTGAGGTGCCGGGGCTGGCCATCGTGGATGAGGAGCGCACGTTGCAGGGACAGCGTCAGCTGGACGCAACGGCGACCGCGCGCGTCGACATCGCGGCATTCCGTCGCGTCGTCGGCGCCGACCGCGCATTGCATGTACAGCTCGCGCCCGACGCGAAGCAATGGCGGGCCATCGCGACTCTCCATCAGGAAGGCCAGGCGCTCACGCTTGCCACGGCCACAGCCGGCGAGCCCGCCGCAGCGGTGGAAGCACTTTTGCGGATTCCCGCGCTTGCCGAAGGACTGGCGATTCCGGCCGGGTCGTTGAAGCTCAGCCTGCCCGCACCGCGCGCGCTGGAGCGGTTTGGCGCCGCCGTGCTTGCCCGTCGCGACGACAAACCCGCTGACGCGTTGAAAGGTTTCCGGGCTGCGACCCGTGCGGCGCCCGAATTCGCGCATGGCTGGCTCGCACAGGCTGAAGCTGCGGCCGCAATCGGCGAGCAGGACGCCGCGCGCGAAGCACTCGAGCATGCGCAGCGCACGGCCACGTCCTCCGAATTATTGCAGCGTCGTGTGCGCGCGGACCTTGCGCTGCTGGAAGGCGATGCGCCAACCGCGGCAGCGCAGTGGCGGGCCCAGCTCCAGGCGGCACCCGACGATACGTTCGCCGAACTCGCGCTGTCCCGCGCGCTCGGCAACGGCGGCGATTTCACCGGCGCGATCGAGCGCCTGCAGAAGCTCGTCGAGCGTGATCCGAATGACCCGCGCGCCTGGTTCGAACTGGGCAAGTTCTCCATCCTGCAGGGCCAGGCGCAGCGCGCGGTTGATGACCATCTGGTTCGCGCGCTCGTACTCTACAAGCGCAGCGGAAATCGCTTCGGTGAAGCGGAAACGGTCAATGCGCTCGGCATCGGCTACAGCCGTCTGGGTCAGATCGACGATGCCGAAGAGCAGTACCGCAAAGCGGTGGATCTGCGCACTGCGCTGGGCAATCGCCGAGGCCTTGCGACCAGCCTGCGCAACCTTGGCAATGTGCTCAGCCTGCGTGGCAAATTCGACGAAGCGGCCGCGTCCTTCCAGCAGGCGCGCAAGCTGCATGCCGCGCTCGGCGACCGCGAAGGCCTCGCCGCGGTCGAGAACGATCTTGGCCTCCTGGCTGAAGAACGCGGCGATTACGGCGCAGCTCTCAACGCATTCCGCCGCGCGCTGACGCTGTGGCAGCAGGCCGGGCATAAACCCGGCATCGCTCAGGCATTGAACGACATCGGCTTTGCGCACTACCAGCTGGGCGCCTACGACGATGCCCAGGCCTATCTGAGCCAGTCGGCCGAGGCGTATCGCGTGCTTGGCGACAGGACCGGGCAGATCCGCACGCAGCAGAACCTCGGCCAGCTTGCGACCGCACGCGGCCAATGGAGCGAAGCGCGTGCCCGCCTGCAGGCATCGCTGGACGCGGCCGAGCAACAGCAGATGTTCGAGGAAGTCGCGGTAAGCCTGCGCAACCTGGCCGAACTCGACCTGTTGCAGGGTCATCTCGAATCGTCGATGCGACGTGCGCAACGTGCCGAAACGCTGTTCCAGCAACGCGATGATTCCCGTGGACGGGTCGACGCCGGCCTATTGCGCGTGCAGGCGCTGCTCGCTGCGCGCGCTATGCGGCAGGCACGTTCCGAGCTGGACGAACTCAAGCCGCAGCTCGCCTTGGCGTCTGCCGAGCAGCGTGCAATCGCCGCCCATGCGCGCGCGCAGCTGCTGGCGGACACGCCGTCGGATTCAGCGCGCCGGGCACAGGCGCTGGGCGAGGCCAGTGAGCTGGCGGACGCGTCCGGCGTGAAGGCGCTGCAGTTGCTGCTGCAGATGCAGATGTCCCCCGACGTGCGCGATCCGGCATTGGAGGGCGCAGTCGTGTCACTGGGCAACGCCGCGCTGCACTTGCGCTGGCTGGAGGCGGCAATGCAGGCGGCGCTGACCGGCAACGACACCGCGACCGCGCTTCGCCTGTACCGCGATGCACAGGCACGGCTGCGGCGCGGCGATTACCTGCGTGCCGAATCCCTGCACGACCTCGGCGCGCAGGCACTGGCCGCCAGCGGCGACGCAAACGCTGCCCAGGTCGCGCGCGGGCAGGCGCGCCTCGCGCAGCAGACGTTTCGCAAGCACCTGCCCGTGGCCATGCGACGCAGCAACGCATCAGCGGCGCAAGCGTCGGGACGTTAGACATGGATGACCTGCGTGCCCTGCGCCAGCAGTATTTCGACCTGCTCGACCGGCTGCAACGCAACGAGCGCGAATTCCGCCGGCTCGGTCGTTCGGTCTGGCGCGTGCAGGAGGACGAGCGCCGCCGCCTCGCGCGCGAACTGCACGATGGCGTCGGCCAGAACCTCACCGCGCTGAAGCACCGCCTGTCGCAGCTGGACGAGTCACTCGCGGCGGACGACCCGGCGCGTGCGCATGTCGATGCCGCGCTGGCATTGTGCAGTGACACGCTCGAAGACACGCGAAACCTCTCGCGCCTGCTGAGGCCACCGATCCTGGACGATCTTGGACTCGCCTCGGCGCTGCGCTGGCTGGTACGCAGCTCGGGCGAGGCCAGCGGTATCGACATCACCCTGGACCTGCAACCGCTGCCCGACCTCGACGGGGAAATGCAGACGCTGCTGTTCCGCGTTGCGCAGGAAGCCATCAACAACGCCACCAAGCATGCGAAGGCGCAGCACATCGTGGTACGCCTGGTGGCGCGCGGTGACACGCTGCAACTCCAGGTAGCGGACGACGGCCGCGGCTTCGATCCGAGCCAGGCGGTGCACGCAGGGGGCAGCGGGCTTGGCGGCATGCGCGAGCGCCTGCGCCTGTACGACGGACGGCTCGAGCTGCATTCCGCGCCAGGTGAAGGCACACGCGTGCGCGCTTTGGTGCCATTGCTCGCTCGCAGCGGGACGCCGATGCCGTCCTGAGCCGGTATGTCTTGACGCGAGCCGCCGCTGCACGCAGTTTTAGCGGATGGCCAACTCAACCGTTCGCGTCCTGATTGCCGATGACCACACGCTGGTCCGCGAGAGTCTGGTCAGCCTGTTGCAACGCGACGGCGACGTACAGGTCGTCGCGCAGGCATCCGATGGGCTGGAAACCATCGAAAAGGCGATCGCCACGCGGCCCGACGTGGTCGTAACCGACATCGCCATGCCCCGGCTCAACGGCATTGAGGTCGTGCGGCGGCTGCGCGAAGCACTGCCCGACACCCGCGTGCTCGTGCTGACCATGCACCAGGAAGACGAGTACGTGCTGCAGGCGGTGCGCGTTGGCGCGGCAGGCTACATGGTCAAGGACAGCGCCGCGTCCGAGCTGCTGGAAGCCGTGCGATCAATCGGCGCCGGCCGGGGTTATTTCGGACCACAGGCGGCGAAAGCGCTGGCCGAACAGCTGCAGCACCCCGAGCGCGACCTCGGCGATCCGTACGGCCAGCTCACCGCACGCGAGCGCGAGGTGTTCCACCTCATTGCGGAAGGCCTGACCACGAAGGAGATCGCACGCCAGCTCGACATCAGCGCCAAGACGGCCGAGAACCACCGCGCGCGCGTGCTGGGCAAGATCGGCGTGCGGAACACCGCCGAGCTGGTGCGTTACGCCCTGCGCAAAGGCCTGCTCGACTAGCCGCCAGAATCGGAATGGCCGGTCGCGTGCAGGGGTTTTCCCCTGCCCAGCCTGGGGGCTCTACCGGATGGGATGTGCGTTTGCACATCGGAATGCTGGGCTCAGCGCTCGACGAGCGCCCTGCCCCGACCCCCCGGAGACGCCCGCCATGTTCCTCGCCCGCCGGCTCCAAGCCAGCCTCCTCGCCGCCGCAATCCTCGCCACACCGATGCTTGCCGAGGCGCGCCGCCTCGATCGCAACCTCGAACTCATGCTGCCGACGCTGGGCGCGGCCGAAACCGTCGAAGTCATCGTGAGCTTCAACGGCAACGGACCGCTGTCTTCCGAACAGCAGCAGCGCCTGGCCGCGCTCGGCCTGAAGGGTGTCACGATGCGCTCGCTGCCGATCGCCGGCGTGGTCGCCACGCCCGCGCAGGTGCGGTCGTTGCTCGGCATGGGCGATGTGCGCTCCGTCTGGCTCAACGCGCCGCTCGATTATGAAAACCGCGAAGCCACCCAGCTCACCGGCGTCGACCGGCTGCGCACCGACAGTGGCCTGCGCGTTCAGGGCGTGCCCGTCACCGGCAAAGGCGTCGGCGTTCTGGTCAACGACTCTGGCGTCGACGGCACGCATCCTGACCTGAAGTTTCCCGAGCACGTGAAGCAGAACGTGCTCGCGCAGACGAATCTCGCCTCGCTCGATTCGATGCTGCCGATCACCTACGTCGAGGGCGTCGCGAACACCGACATCGGTGGCGGCCACGGCACGCACGTTGCCGGCACGATCGGCGGCAACGGCGCGGCTTCGGCCGGCGCGCAGGAAGGCGTCGCGCCGGGCGCCGGCATCATCGGCTACGGCTCGGGCGCGGGACTGTTCATCCTCGACACCGTCGGCGGCTTCGACTACGCGCTGACGCACCAGGCGCAGTACAACATCCGCGTCGTGTCGAACTCGTTCGGCAACACCAGCGACACCGGCACCGAATTCGACCCGGACGACCCGACGAACATCGCAACGAAGAAGCTCGCCGACCGCGGCGTGATCGTGGTGTTCTCGGCCGGCAACTCCGGTGCGGGCGAAGGCACGATCACCGGCAACTTCAAGAAGGCGCCGTGGGTCATCGCGACGGCAGCAGGCGACAAGCAGGGCCGGCTCGCATCGTTCTCCTCGCGCGGTGAAAACGGCAAGGGCGGCACGGTCACCGTCGACGGTGAGACCTACACCTGGGTCGACCGCCCGACGATCACCGCACCAGGCGTCGACATCGCGTCGGCTCGTGCATCGCTGGGTGCGCTGGACAAGGCTTCGGCCGACAGCGACATCGACCTGCTCGGCCCGGGCATGGCGGCGTACTACACGCACATGTCGGGCACTTCGATGGCGGCACCGCACCTGTCGGGCGTGGTCGCGCTGATGCTTGAGGCGAACCCGAGCCTGACCTGGAAAGAGGTCAAGCGCATCCTGCAGGAGACCGCCAGCAACATGCCGGGCAACGAGGCATGGGAATCCGGCGCGGGCTACGTCAACGCGCATTCGGCCGTGCAGGCTGCGCTCAATGCCGGCCGCTACGGCAGCACGGTCAACGCCGCACGCACGTTCAATGCGAACGCACAGGTCTCGACCGGCAGCAGCAACGACTATGCGGTCGAGTTCAGCCCGGTCGGGCCGACCGGCGACGTGAAGTTCGAAGTCGGCGCCGACACCGCACTCGTGGCGGCACGCGCCAATGTCGGTGAGAACACGGTGGCGATCTCGCTGACCGACCCGAACGGCAAGCGCTACGGCTCGTCGATCGCCCTGCCCGTCCTTGGCCAGAACATCGCCGTTTCGGCACCGGGTGTTGCCGGCACCTGGACGCTGTCGGTGCGCGGCGTGGGCTCGGTGTCGGGCACGAACCTCGACCCGGCCAAGGTCACGAACGGCTACGGCGTGCCTGGCACGGTCAATGTCAACGTCAAGCAGCTGCGCACCGACGGCTACGCGGGCCTGACGGACATCCAGGGCCATGCCGCCCAGGGCTTCGTGGAGTTCGGCGTCGCGAACCGCCTGGTCGACAGCCTCGCGGACGGCCGCTTCTACCCCGATCGCAACCTGACCCGCCGCGAGCTCGCCGATTACCTCGTCATGGGCAGCGGTGTGCGTCAGTTCCAGCCGATCAACGGCGCAACGACGATCACCGATGCCGGCGCGCTCGGCACCAGCCTCGCCTTCGCAGAAGCGGCCACCGCTCGCGGCAGTGCCCAGCGCGACCTCAGCCATCGCCAGGACGGCGTCATGGGTCGCGTCGATGGCGCGTTCCGGCCGGACGACGTGGTGACGCGCGTCAGCCTCGCCTACTCGCTGGTGCAGAGCCTTGGCCTGCAGGCGCAGGCCAGCGCCTTCACCGGTGACGTGACGGTGGTCTACGACACCAAGCGCATCAAGATCGAGGATGCGGCGTCGATCCCGGCGAGCCTGCGCGGCTATGTGCAGCAGGCGCTGGACTTGGGACTGATCAATGCACGCTTCACGGTCACGCAAGGTCCGTTCGACCTGCAGCCGACCGTCCGCGCGTACTTCGACCCGAGCACCCAGGTCACCCGTGGCGCATATGCAGCAGCGGCCAGCCGCCTGCTGGGCGTCTACGGTCCGTAAGCCGATCGCGGCAGGCACGCCCCTGCCTTGCCGCCATCGACCCGGAGCCCGCCGAAAGGCGGGCTTCTTTTTTGCGCGCAGTTCGTGTGACCGTCCGTACGCCACGGGATGTATCCTCGAAACCCCATTTGGAGCGACGGCATGAGAGCGATGCGTTGGGCAACGATGGCGATGTGCGTGGCGATGCTGGCCGGCTGCGCGGGTGGGCCGGTGAAACGGGTATCCGAACCGTCGGCCCGCATCCAGCAGCTCACCGTACGCGCCGACGGCTCGTGGTCGGCCGACCTGCGCATCGAAAACTTCAGCAGCATGCCGATGCGCTTCGACTCCGTGGACCTCGCCGTTACGGTCGCCGGGCAAGCCGCCGGCCGCTTAGTGGGCCAGCCGCGCGAGTCGATCGGGCCGGAGTCCGCCGACGTGATTGCGGTAACGCTCAATCCGGCCTCGGCCGCGCGCTTGGCCATTGCCGATGCGCTCGCGGGCGGCCGCGGCGTCGACTACACGCTGGCCGGCACGCTCGTCGCCACGCCCGAAGAACGCGGCCAACGCACCTTCACGATCGAGCGAAGCAGTGCATTGAGCCCGGCCCCGGGCCTGCCCGGCGTGCTGCGCTGATGCGCGAGCCCCGCAGCACCCGCTGATTCCAGCGGCCGCCGCCTGCCGACGCAGCGCGTTCGCTCGGCGCCGTCCACATACGCAAACGATGCCGACCCAGGAGATCCTGCACGATGAGCCAGTACAAGGCCCCGCTTTCCGACATGCGTTTCGCGTTGTTCGACGTGCTCGGCGCCGAGACCGAGTTCGCGCGCATGGGGTTTTCCGACGCGACGCGTGACGTGCTCGACGCGGTGCTCGAAGAAGGCGCGCGTTTCACCGAGACGGTGCTGGCCCCTCTCAATGCCGTGGGTGACCGCGCGGGCTGCACGCTCGATCGTACAACCGGTGCCGTCACCACGCCGCCGGGTTTCAAGCAGGCATACGCGCAATACGTGGAAGGCGGCTGGAGCGGCCTCACCGCGCCCGCCGAGTTCGGCGGCCAGGGCCTGCCGCATGCCGCCGGCGTGCCGTTGAAGGAAATGATCGATGCCGCGAACCTCGCCTGGGGCAACTTCCCGCTGCTTTCGCACGGGGCCACCGAGGCGTTGATCCAGCATGGCGAGGACTGGCAGCGCGAAGTTTTCCTGCAGCCGCTGATCGAAGGCCGCTGGACCGGCACCATGTGCCTCACCGAACCGCATTGCGGTACCGATCTGGGTCTTCTGCGCACGCGTGCAGAGCTGCAGGCTGACGGCAGCTACGCGATCAGCGGCACCAAGATCTTCATCACGGCAGGCGAGCACGACTTCACTGAAAACATCGTGCACCTCGTGCTCGCGCGCCTGCCCGATGCCCCGTCCGGCAGCAAGGGCATTTCACTGTTCGTCGTGCCGAAGATCCGCGTGGGCCGTGACGGCGCACTCGGTGATGCAAACGGCGTGCGATGCGGGAGCCTCGAGCACAAGATGGGGATCCACGGCTCGGCGACCTGCGTACTGAACTTCGACAGCGCCCAGGGCTGGCTCGTCGGTCAGCCGAACAAGGGCCTCGCGGGCATGTTCACCATGATGAACACCGCGCGCCTCGCCGTCGGGCTGCAGGGACTCGGTCTGTCCGATCGGGCATATCAGAACGCATTGGCGTACTCGCGCGACCGCCTGCAGATGCGCGCGCTGTCGGGCCCGAAGCAGCCCGAAAAGCCAGCCGATCCGATCATCGTGCATCCCGATGTGCGACGGATGCTGCTGACGTGCAAATCGCTGATCGAGGGCGGCCGCGTAATGGGTTACCACGCGGCGCTGCTGGTCGACCTCGCGCACCACGCGCAGGACGACGTCGAGCGCGAGCGCGCCGACGCGCTGCTCGGCTTCATGACGCCGATCGTCAAAGCCTGCCTCACCGAGTGGGGCGTGGAGTGCACGTATCACGCGTTGCAGTGCTACGGCGGCCACGGCTACATCGCCGAGCACGGCATGGAACAACTTGCGCGCGATGCACGGATCACGACGTTGTACGAAGGCACCACTGGCATCCAGGCGCTGGACCTGTTGGGTCGGAAAGTGATGCAGCAGCGTGGCGCGGGTCTGAAAGTAATGCTCGGGATGATCGAGCAGCTGTGCGTCGAGCAGGCCGGCAACGACGCGGTCGCCGGGTTTGTCGCCCCGCTCCGCCACTGCGCATCCGAATGGCAGCGGCTGACCCGGCTCGTGGGCGAACAGGCGGCCACCGATCCCGAGCAGATCGGCGCTGCCGCCTATGATTACCTGATGTTCTCGGGTTACGTCTGCCTCGCCTACTGGTGGTTGCGCAGCGTGCTCGCGAGCGAGGCATCGGACCGTGCGCACCGCTTCAAGGCCGGCAAGCGGGAAACCGCGCAGTTCTACTTCGCGCGCATCCTGCCTCGCACGCTCGCGCACGCGGCCGCGATCGAAAGCGGTTCATCCACATTGATGGCGCTGGAGGCGGACGCATTCGATGCGTGAGCATCGCGCAACCTTCGATAGCTGACTGCACCGCATACAGTGACCACGGTCGCCACCTGACCGTCATGCCCGGGGTATAAGCTCGGGGCGTGATGAAAGCAGACACGGCGAAGCTCCGTCTGGTCCGCGCCGATTCCGGCGTCGAAGCGCAGGCATGCGCTTTGGCGGATGGCGACGTCGGTACGGGCAGGCTCGAGCGTCTCGACGCCGTCCGGGTGCTCTCGCTCGATGCACACGGCCATGCGCTGGAATGGCTGCATTGGCAGGATGCTGCATGCCTGTACGCGCGCGGCGCCGTGGCTTGGACGCTGGGCGATCCCTGCCTGCAGGTGCACGGCGGCACGTCGCGTGAGAGCGGGCTGCAAAGCCTGATCGAATTGCATCCGATCGTCGCAGCACGCGGACGCGCCCGGGCGCGCGCGATATCGCCCACCCCCTCGCTGACCAATGCCGCGCTGTTCGCGCGTGACGCACACCTGTGCATGTACTGCGGGCGCGAATTCTCGCGCTCGCTGCTGACGCGTGACCACGTGCTGCCGGTGTCGAAAGGCGGACGCGATACATGGGAGAACGTCGTCGCCGCGTGCTTCGCCTGCAACTCCCGCAAGGGCAACCGCACGCCACAACAGGCGGCAATGCCCCTGCTCGCGGTGCCCTACCGTCCGAGCTGGATCGAACACCTGATCCTGTCGAACCGCAACATCCTTGCCGATCAGATGGCATTCCTGCGCAGCCAGCTGCCGCGCAACACCCGATTGCGCGCCTGAGCGTGCGACTGATCCATAACCGGTGATGAACGCGTTGACGTGTGGCGGTTGCTCCGCAACACTCGGCCCATCCCCTGTCGAAACGACTGAGACACATGGCTCGAACCCTCGGCTTTACCGGCATGGATTCCGCAACCGAATCGGCGTTGCAGGCGGCATTCACCAGAGCCAACGCCGAACTCGGTGCGCAGTGGCGCCTGCTTCCAGACAGTGACGCGGATTACGTCATCGTCGACATGGACAGCATGTACGGGCCGATGAGCTGGCTGCGCCTGCATGCGAGCGGCAAACAGGTGATCGGGCTGACCAACGCTCCGCGCACGCAGACGCATTTCCGTCTGGCGCAGCCGGTCGACAGTGACGGGTTCAAGGCGCTGCTGCGTGAAATCGATGCCGCCAGCGGGGCGGAACCGTCGGCTATGAACGCACGCCCGGAAGCACCGATTACCCCGGCACCTGCCAGCCCTGCCGACACGGATGCTCCAGTCCCGGCTGGAATGACGCCCGCGCCGCAACCGTTCGACCAGTTGCCCGAGGAACTGCCGCGCACGCTTGCAGAGGAAGACGCGAACTCGGCCGACCCGCTGTCGGTGCCGGCCGCAGGCATTACCGTCCCCGCCTCCCACGAGCCACCCAGCGCCGCCGTCGCGCAGGTCGTTCCAGCTGCCCCGAGCATCGAACCGCATGTGCCGGCATCGCCTTCCGCCGGGCAGAATGCGCCGAAGTCGCTTGCCGACTGGTTGCGCCCGGGCCAGTTGCATGGCCGCATGCGTTTCGAACGTGCGGGAATCACGGTGCTCATTGATGCCGATCAGCAGCAGTACTTCGGGCCTGCAAACCTCAAGCCGCTGGCGCCGCTGTTCGATGGCCCGGCGGAGCGCGATGACTTCAGGCCAGTCGATAGCGGCGAGTGGACAACCCAGAGCGCGGCGCTGGGCAGTCCCCAGCCGCTGGTCCGGCTCGCCTGGTACGGCGCGCTGCTCGCGGGCAAGGGCCGGCTTGGACCGGGCCACGAGGCCGATGCGCGTTACCAGTTGCTGAAATGGCCGCAGACCGAGCGCGAGTTCCCCAAGCACTTCCGCATCGCCACTGCGATGATGAAGGGGCCTATCACGCTTGCCGAGCTCGCGCAGGCCAGCGCCGTCGCACTCGAGGAGGTGACGGATTTCGTCAACGCGAACCTTGTCACCGGCTTTGCCGAACGCTATCGCGAGAGCTCGCCGGACTCGGACAACGCCAAAGGTGCGGGGCTGTTCGGCCGATTGCGGGGCCGCTGACGCGACGATTCGCGGCCTGGCCACGACCAGCTGCCCTGACGCGGAACCCGCCGCTTTTTCCGCACGACGGGCATAGGGCGGGCGCAGGCGCGCAACGGGCCCGGGCACGTTGCTTGCCCTGCCTGCCCGCGTGAAAGAAAATCAACAACCTACGTTCGAGTACGGCGCGGCGCCCACACCTTCGATGATTGACTCGCAGCGCTACCCGCGCCTTTCGCGCATTTCCGTTCCCGCCGACCTGCGGCAGTTCCCCGAAGAGGAGCTGCCCGCGATCGCGATGGAGCTGCGCGCCTACCTCATCGAGCAGGTCGCACAGTCCGGAGGCCATTTCGGCGCGGGGCTGGGCGTCATCGAACTCACCGTCGCGCTGCACTGGCTGTTCGAAACGCCGCGTGATCGCCTGGTGTGGGACGTCGGCCACCAGACCTATCCGCACAAGATCCTGACCGGACGCCGCGACGTCATCCACACCGTGAAGCAGAAGGACGGCGTCTCGCCGTTCCCCAAGCGCGAGGAGTCCGAATACGACACGTTCGGCGTCGGCCATTCGTCGACTTCGATCTCGGCCGCGCTCGGCATGGCCATCGCCCTGCAGGCGCGTGGCGACGACCGCAAGGTCGTGGCGGTGATCGGCGACGGTGCGATGACCGCGGGCATGGCATTCGAGGCAATGAACCACGCCGGCGGCATGGATCCGGAGCCGAACCTGCTGGTCGTGCTCAACGACAACCAGATGTCGATCAGCGAAAACGTCGGCGCACTGACGAAGATGCTCGGCCGACTCAGCGGCAGCCGCACGCTCAACGCGCTACGCGAAGGCGGCAAGAAACTGCTCGGCGACAAGAACAAGCCGGCCGCGAAATTCGTTAAACGCTGGGAAGAACACTGGAAAGGCATGTTCGTGCCGTCCACGCTGTTCGAGGAGCTCGGCTTCCACTACACCGGCCCCATCGACGGCCATGACCTGCCGGCGCTGCTCGCGGCGATGAAGACGCTCAAGGGCCTGAAGGGGCCGCAGCTGCTACACGTCATCACCACCAAGGGCAAGGGTTACGAACTCGCCGAGGGCGACCAGATCGGCTACCACGCGGTTTCGCCGTTCGATCCCGTGCAGGGCATGATCGCGAAAGTCGGCGCGAAGAAGCCGACGTACACCGACGTGTTCGGCGACTGGATATGCGACATCGCAGCCAGCGACCCGCGCGTCATGGGCATCACCCCGGCCATGCGCGAAGGCTCGGGCCTGGTGCGTTTCAGCCGCGAGTTCCCCGACCGCTATTTCGACGTCGCGATCGCCGAGCAGCACGCGGTGACGCTCGCCGCCGGCATGGCCTGCGAAGGCGCCAAGCCGGTGTGCGCGATCTACTCGACGTTCCTGCAACGTGGCTACGACCAGCTCGTGCACGACGTCGCGATCCAGAACCTCGACGTGCTGTTCGCGATCGATCGCGGCGGCGTGGTCGGACCTGACGGCGCAACACATGCCGGCAATCTCGACCTGAGCTTCCTGCGCTGCGTGCCGAACATGGTGGTGATGGCGCCGGCCGACGAGAACGAGTGCCGTCAGATGCTGACCACCGGCCATTACTACGAAGGCCCCGCTGCGGTTCGTTACCCGCGCGGCACCGGGCCGGGCGTCGCGATCAACCCGGCGCTTGAGTCCCTGCTGATCGGCCAAGCGCAGCTGCGTGCGCCCGGGTCGCACATCGCGTTGCTTGCGTTCGGCGCGATCGTGCCCGCCGCCGAAGCCGCGGGCGCACAGCTTGGACTCACGGTGGTGAACATGCGCTTCGTGCGCCCGCTGGACCGCGCACTGATCCTCGAGCTCGCGCGCACGCACGAGGGCTTCGTGACCCTGGAAGACAACGTCGTCGCCGGCGGCGCAGGCAGTGGCGTGGCCGAACTGCTCGCCGCCGAAGGCGTGACACTGCCGGTGCTGCACCTCGGGCTGCCCGATGAGTTCCAGCACCATGCCAGTCGCGAGCAGCTGTTGTCCGAAGCCGGGCTGGATGCGGATGGCATCCGCAACGCCGTGCTGTCCCGCTGGCCGCAACTGGCCACACCCGCGCCGCACCGCGCGATCGGTTGATTCGTCACGAATGCCCTGTCGCGAAAGCGACAGGGCACAGCCAGTCGGCTTACGGCGCTTCGACGGTGTAGCCCTTCGCCTGCAGACGCGCGAGATACCCGTCGGGCTTGAGCAGTTCGCGCATGGGGAGCACGGCAAATGTCGATGCGTTCTTGGCGATCGCCTTATCGGCAGCATCAAGCCACAGGTTGCGCATTTCGCCATCGAAA
>CADCUA010000277.1 GCA_902805755.1 uncultured Lysobacter sp. | reverse complement strand
CCGCATCCCGAACAAGTCGCCGATGTTCGATACCGACTGGGTCGCGAACGGCTACATGGAAGAAGCCGTGGTGCTGATGGAACGCTGGGCGCGTGCGCAGCCGATTCCCGGCATGGTGGTCGAGGTGGTGCGCCTCGAAGGCCGCACGCCGCTGATCTTCGTCGAGATCCCTGCGGCAAACGGCGGCAGCGACGACGATTGCGTGCTGCTGTACGGCCATCTCGACAAGCAGCCGGAGATGACGGGCTGGGACGAGGACCTCGGCCCGTGGACGCCGGTCATCAAGGGCGACAGGCTGTACGGCCGTGGTGGCGCGGACGACGGCTACGCGATCTTCGGCTCCCTCACCGCGGTGCTCTCGCTGCACGAGCAGCAGCTTCCACATGCGCGTTGCGTGGTGCTCATCGAAGCGTGCGAAGAATCGGGCAGCTATGACCTGCCCGCCTACGTCGACCATCTCGCACCGCGCATCGGCAAGCCGTCGCTGGTGGTGTGCCTGGATTCGGGCTGCGGCAATTACGAGCAGCTGTGGTGCACGACGTCCCTGCGCGGCCTCGCAGGCGGCAACCTGAGCGTGCGCGTGCTGGAGGAAGGCGTGCACTCCGGCGATGCATCCGGCGTCGTGCCGTCGAGCTTCCGTGTGCTGCGCCAGTTGCTGTCGCGGCTGGAGGATGAGAACACCGGCCGCATCATCGTCGAGGGCCTGCACGCGGAGATCCCGGCCGAGCGCGTCGCGCAGGCGACGGAAGCCGCGCGCGTGCTCGACACGGCGGTGTTCGACAAATTCCCGTTCCTGCAGGGCATGACGCCGATGCACGACGAGTTGCCCGAACTCGTGCTCAATCGCACCTGGCGCCCGGCGCTGTCGGTGACCGGCGTGGACGGCATGCCGCCGCTGTCGTCGGCCGGCAATGTGCTGCGCCCGCACACCTCGGTAAAGCTGTCGCTGCGCCTGCCGCCGACGCTGGACGGCAAGCGTGCGGGGCAACTGCTCACGGACGTACTCACGCGCGATCCGCCGAATGGCGCGCACGTGGAACTGGAACTCGAGAAAGCCTCGGCCGGCTGGAACGCGCCGGCGATGTCGCCGTGGCTGGAACAGGCGATCGACGACGCAAGCCAGCAGTTCTTCGGCCGTCCGGCGATGTACATGGGCGAAGGCGGCAGCATCCCGTTCATGGGCATGCTGGGCGAGAAGTTCCCGGGCGCGCAGTTCATGATCACCGGCGTTCTCGGTCCGCACAGCAATGCGCACGGACCGAACGAATTCCTGCACATTCCGATGGGCAAGCGCGTGACCGCATGCGTGGCGCATGTGATTGCGCAGCACCACCAGGCGAGCGCACGCGGCGATACCACCGGCGTGGCCGCCGTGGCCGGCGGCGAGCAGCGTGGCAATCACGGTTGCTGCTGATGTTGATGTGCGTCGTGCGACGGCGGCTCACGGTGGCGGCCGTCGCATGCGCATTCGTGCCGGTAGGTTGTGCATGCAAAGCGAGATGACTGTGGCGAAGCACCTGCTGACCTTTCTGCTCGCGGCTATGGTGCCGCTGGCCGCGCACACGCAGAGCCCGCACGTCGACTTCGTGCCGGAAGTCGTATTCGCCGGCCGCTCCGAGGGCAAGGGAGAACTGACGCTGCTGATGGGGCGGGCGCGGCCGTTCACCGTCGAAAGCGTCGGGACCCTGCAGGGCGACGGGGCGCTCGTACTGCGCCAGCAAATCCACTTCGAAGGAAAACCCGTCGAGACGCGCGCCTGGGTCATGCGTCGTACGGGCCCGGGCACTTTCGCCGCAACACTCACGGATGCGGCCGGGCCCGTCTCCGCACGAACGGCCGGAAATCGCATGACGCTGCGCTACCCGCTGACTCGCTGGGGCCTGAGCATGCATCAGACGCTGGACCTGGCTGGCGACGGGCGAAGCATTGCGAACCGCGGCAGCGTCCGGTTTCTTGGCGTGCCCATGGGTGAGCTGCGCGAAACAATCCTGTTGGGGCGTTGACGCTTGCGCGCCTGATCACGGAGCGACTCGGCAGCCGTTAACGGCATGCGGAAAAGCGCTCGAGATGACACCGGGCGTCAGCGCGCGATAACGTCGTTTGACCCACTACAGCTCGCCACATTCAGACGTCACGGAGTCGTGGGCGGCGACCGCTTCGCACTTTCGGCGGCTTGCAAACACGCCGACGCGCAGTTGCCGATAGCCCAGAGCAGCCCCCTGCACGCGACCGCCACACCGGCCGGGGCAGCATCCCACTCGCAGCGCAACGGCGTTGCCGCAACATCCGGGAGAAGCTCATGTTCGACGGATTCTTCGGTTACATCATCGGCGGCGCGGTTATCGGCGTGCTTGCCCGCCTGCTCAAGCCGGGTGCAGACCCGATGGGCTGGATCATGACCATCCTGCTCGGCATCGCCGGCGCGGTGGTCGGCGGCATGCTGGTGGGCGGTGGCCTGCTGAGCTGGATCGTTGCGATCGTCGTTGCGATCGTGCTGCTGTTTGTGTTCGAACGCATGCGTACGCGAAAGGGCGTCGGCCCGCGCGTCTAGGGCAACGCGTGGCTGGCGTTTGAGCCCGGACGCGCCTGGAAAGTCACGTCGCGCCGACGGCATCGCCGGAGCGACGTTGGGCCCTAGGCGGCTTGACGACGCTGCTATCAGGCATGCCTTTGCCTTATTGCAACAACCGGTCGACCACCCGCTGCGCGAGCTCATGCACCGGCACTTGGATGGTGTCCAAGCGCAGCTCGGGCGCTTCAGGTGCTTCGTAGGGTGAATCGATACCGGTGAAGTTCGGGATCTGCCCGGCGCGTGCCTTCGCGTAGAGACCCTTGACGTCGCGTCGCTCGGCCTCGGACAGCGGCGTGTCGACGAACACCTCGACGAACTCGCCTTCGTCGAACAGCTCACGCGCCATCTGCCGTTCCGCGCGGAACGGCGAGATGAAGCTCACCAGCACGATCAGGCCCGCGTCGGTCATCAGGCGCGCGACTTCGGCAACGCGGCGGATGTTCTCGACGCGATCCTCGTCGGTAAAGCCCAAGTCCTTGTTGAGCCCATGGCGCACGTTGTCGCCGTCGAGGATGTAGGTGTGGTGGCCGAGCGCGTGCAGCTTCTTCTCGACCAGGTTCGCAATCGTCGACTTGCCCGAACCCGACAGGCCCGTGAACCACACGCAGCGCGGCGACTGCGCCTTCGTGCGCGCACGCGCGGCCTTGTCCACGTCGATGTGCTGCCAATGGATATTGCCGGCGCGGCG
>CADCUA010000276.1 GCA_902805755.1 uncultured Lysobacter sp. | reverse complement strand
CACGCAGCGGTCAGCCAGGGCTAACAGCGGGTCAACAGGCGGGAAGGTGGGGGACATGGCGCGATGCTAGCGGTGTTTTCACTGGACTTGCACAGCCCAGGTGGGGCCGTTATGATTCCGCTTCTTTGTACCGCCCCACAACGCGTGGCGAAGTTCCCGACCGCTCCCGGTTCGCGGAATCAGCCCGACCAAGCACCGAGCAGACTTACTTGCCATGAAAACCTTTTCCGCCAAGTCCGAGACCGTCCAGCGCGACTGGTACCTCGTCGACGCCTCCGGCAAGACCCTCGGCCGCCTGGCCACGGAGCTCGCCCGCCGCCTCCGCGGTAAGCACAAGCCCGTCTACACCCCGCATATCGATACCGGCGACTACCTCGTCGTCGTGAATGCCGAGAAGATCACGGTCACCGGCAAGAAGCTGACCGACAAGAAGTATCACCGGTTCACCGGCTACATCGGCAACCTCAAGACCGAGACGCTCGGCCAGGCGCTTGAGCGCCACCCGGAGCGCGTGATCGAGATTGCAGTCAAGGGCATGCTGCCGAAGGGCCCGCTGGGCCGCGCCATGTACCGCAAGCTCAAGGTGTACAAGGGTGCCGAGCATCCGCACGCCGCCCAGCAGCCGCAGACGCTCGACATCTAAGGTCCAAGAACATGGCAATCCAGCAGAATTACGGCACCGGCCGCCGCAAGTCCTCCACCGCCCGCGTGTTCCTGCGCAAGGGTGACGGCAAGATCACCATCAACCAGCGTCCGATCGACGAGTTCTTCGGCCGCGAGACCGCGCGCATGATCGTGCGCCAGCCGCTCGAACTGACGCAGTCGACCGACAAGTTCGACGTGGTGTGCACGGTCGCCGGCGGCGGCATCACCGGCCAGGCCGGTGCGATCCGCCTCGGCATCTCGCGTGCACTCGTCGAGTACGACGAACAGCTGAAGATCGAGCTGCGCAAGGCGGGCTTCATGACCCGCGACGCCCGCGAAGTCGAGCGCAAGAAGGTCGGTCTGCACAAGGCCCGCCGCGCCACGCAGTTCTCGAAGCGCTAATTGTTTTTGCGCTAAGATTTGTTCCATAGCCCCGTCGCCAAGCGGTAAGGCACCTGACTCTGACTCAGGCATTCGGTGGTTCGAATCCATCCGGGGCTGCCACATCGCAGGACGCGCACAACGCGTACGCACAAGAACCCGCCTGATGGCGGGTTTTTTGTTTTCTGACCTGTCGCAGTCCCGTGCGGTGGAGGCGATCGCCCGCCGTGATCGCGAAGTGCTGGCGGCTTGCAGCCACGGGACAGGCGATGCGCCCGCGTCGTCTACAACCGTCTTCAATGCCGGCAGTTACAATTGAAACCATCAGCCGCGTCGCGGCCCTGACCCGAGGTTTCAATGAAGCTTGGCTCTCTCAAGGAAGGCGGCCGCGACGGCACGCTGGTGGTCGTTTCAAAGGACCTTGCGCGCGCGGCGCGCGCGACCGCGATCGCGACGACGCTGCAGCAGGCGCTTGAAAACTGGTCCGACACCGCGCCGCGCCTGAATGCGCTGTATGCCGCGCTCAACGATGGCAGCGTGGCCGATGCGTTCGAGCTGGACATGACCGCGCTTGCCGCGCCGTTGCCGCGCGCATATGAATTCGTCGATGGCAGTGCGTACCTGCCGCACGTCGAGCGCGTGCGCCGCGCGCGTGGCGCCGAGGTGCCGGAGAGCTTCTACTCCGATCCGCTGATGTACCAGGCGGTGAGCGCCGGCTTCTACGGTCCGCGCGATCCGGTGCGCGTGCCGAGCGAGGAGTTCGGCATCGATCTCGAGGCCGAGGTCATCGTCGTGACCGACGACGTGCCCATGGCCGTGTCGCCCGACCAGGCGGCCGGCCATATCCAGCTCATCGGACTCGTCAACGACGTCAGCCTGCGCAACCTGATCCCGAACGAACTGGCGAAAGGCTTCGGCTTTCTGCAGTCCAAGCCGCGCTCGGCCCTGAGCCCGGTGTTCGTGACGCCGGATGAGCTCGGCGATGCGTGGCTCGACAACAAGGTGCACTACCCGCTGCTCACGCACATCAACGGCGAGTGGTTCGGCGCGCCGGAAGCCGGCGTCGACATGCAGTTCAACTTCGCCCAGCTCATCGCCCACGCCGCCCGCACGCGTCCGCTCAGCGCGGGCACGCTGGTGGGCTCGGGCACCGTCGCGAACGAGGACACATCGCTGGGCGCGTCGTGCTTTGCCGAGAAGCGCACGGTGGAAACGCTGGAGCACGGCGCGCCGCGAACGCCGTTCATGCGTTACGGCGACACCGTGCGCATCGAGATGCTCGATGCCGAAGGCCGCAGCATTTTCGGTGCGATCGAACAGCGCATGGAGCCGGCGGCGTAACGCAGCCGACGAAGGGCGCCGGACCGGTCATGGCCGGTCTAGGCGCCGGTGCGCTGCCGGGCTAAGGTAAACGCCGGACTCGCAGGTATGCCCGTGCAAGATCACCTCAAGCTGTTTTCCTATTGGCGGTCCAGCGCCGCCTATCGCGTACGCATCGGTCTCAATCTGAAGGGGCTTCCGTACGAGATCGTGCCGGTGCACCTCGTTCGCGACGGCGGGCAGCAGCACTCGCCCGAATTCCGCCAGACCAATCCCCAGCAGCTCGTGCCGGTTCTGCTGCACGGCAAGCGCACGATCCGCCAGTCGATGGCGATCCTGGAATACCTGGACGAAACCTGGCCCGACGCGCCGCTGCTGCCCACCAGCAGCCGGGATCGCGCGCGCGCGCGCGGGCTCGCGCAGACGATCGCCTGCGACATCCATCCGCTCAACAACCTGCGCGTGCTGCAGTATTTCGAGAACACCTGGAGCGTGCCTCAGCCCGAGCGCGACGAATGGGTCAAGCACTGGATCGAGGAAGGCTTCACGGCTCTGGAAGCGATGCTGGTCGAGCATCCATCGACCGGCAGCTTCTGCGAAGGCGACGTGCCCTCGATCGCCGATTGCTGCCTGGTGCCGCAGGTCTACAACGCGCGACGCTTCGGCGTGGACATCACGCGATTCCCGACGATCGCGCGTATCGAGGCCGACTGTCTGAAGCTGCCGGCGTTCGACAGTGCCCGGCCGGAACGACAGCCCGACTGTCCGCAACCGGCGGCATCCACGGCCTGAAGCCTGACAGTGCGCGACATCGCGCACGTGGATCCGTTCAGTGCGGCGCAGTACGCCGCATCGTGCCCATCGATCTATTCAGTACAGTGCCGCACGCCGTTGGATCGTGCGTTGTTCCAGCACGGCGCCGCT
>CADCUA010000275.1 GCA_902805755.1 uncultured Lysobacter sp. | reverse complement strand
GACAACGCACGGCATGAATTGCAGACGCTGCTGGCCGGCGAGCGCGAGCCGAGCCTGGCCGGTGTCTCCACGTGGGCCGACGATCTGCGCGAGAACGATCCGGACCTGGGCCGACGCAGCGCGCCCTGGCATTACGTCAACCTGGGCGAGCACGGTTGCACCTTTGAGGCGGCGCGCGACTGCAAACAGGGCGATTGCGTCGTCGAGGCGATCCGCGAACAGACGCGCATCCTCGCCGACCGTGCGCAGCCGGTGGCGGCGCGGCGACAGGCCCTGAAGTTCGTCGTGCATTTCATCGGCGACGTGCACCAGCCGCTGCATGCCGCGTTCGCGCATGACAAGGGCGGCAACACGGTGCAGGTCAGCCTGCCCGGTGACAAGCGCAATCGTCCGGGCAGCAACCTGCACAGCTACTGGGACAGCGGCATGATCAAAGCGTTGGGCCTGGACGAGGCGCAGTGGCTGCAGCGTCTGCGCATCGAGCCTGCGCCGGCATCGCCGGCAGCCGCACGAACGGCGCGCACTGTCCTGCCGCCGCCGGCCGACGACTGGGCGGAGAAGTCCTGCCGCATCGCGCTTTCAAGCGGGTTCTATCCACGTCGTGCCCGGCTCGAGGGGGATTACGCGGCGCGCTGGCAGCCGGTGATCGAGGCGCAGCTCCGCCTTGCCGCCGCCCAGCTGTGGGTCGTCCTGGAAGCCGCCCTCGCGCCGGCCGCGGACAGCGCACGCGCGCGATGACCTTGCCCGTTCGAACGACGCGCACGACGCACCTCGTGCATCGATGACCGGCACCGAGCTGCTGCTGGCCGCACTGTTTCTCGCAGTGGCGGCGCTGTACTCCTCGGTCGGCCATGCCGGCGCGAGCGGCTACATCGCGACGATGGCGCTGCTCGGCCTGGCGCCCGAGCAGATCCGCCCCACGGCGCTCGCGCTGAACCTGCTCGTAGGCGCGATCGGCCTGGTGCGGTTCGGGCGCGCGGGACACGTGCGCTGGCGCAACGTGCTGCCGTTCGTGCTCGCGTCGGCGCCGGCCGCGTACTTCGCAGCGCAGTGGAAACTGCCGAAGGACAGTTATTCGATGCTGCTCGGCATCGTGCTGCTGGTCGCGGCGGCCGGCATCTTCCGCAGCGCCTCGCACGTCGAGCAGGACGATCTGCGTTCGGCGGGGCGGCGCGTGCCCTGGCTGCCCGGCCTGCTCATCGGAGGCGCCATCGGCGTGCTGTCCGGCCTGACCGGCACCGGCGGTGCGATCTTCCTCACGCCGCTGCTGCTGTTCGCGCACTGGATGCCCACGCGCGAGGCGAGCGGCACGTCGGTCGCGTTCGTGTGGATCAATTCACTGACCGCGCTGGCCGGCCTGGTTCAGTCGACGCGCGCGCTGCCCGATGCATTGCCGCTGTGGCTGGGCGCGGTCGCCGTCGGTGCCGTGCTCGGTACGCAGCTGGGGTTGAAGTGGCTGCCGCCGCGCGGCCTGCGCTATGCGCTGGGCGCGGTGCTGCTGGTTGCGGCGGGGAAGCTGCTGCTGGGTGCGTAGCGGACGCATGTTCAGGACTGAAGCGCCTTATTGAACGCAGCCGCCAGCGCCTGCGGCGAGGTCCGCAGCAGGGTTGGATTGACCTGCATCGCAAACTCCGTCGCACCCGCGCGCACCGCCGGCATCACGATGCCGCGCGTCCGCAAGCGTGCAGCGAACGTCTCCATATCGACTCCCGGCGCCGACAGATGGAAGCGGCTGGTGCCATCGGCCAGCTTGCGAACGGTGAAGCGCCCATCCGCCTGCAGCCGCCCGATCCACTCGTCCGCGACGCGCCATGACTGTGCGTACTCCGCTTCGTACCGGCCTGCATACGCGGCCACGGTCGCGACCTGCGGCCAAGCCTGCGGCAGGGACCCGCCGAACATGCGGCGCGTATGGAACAGGCCCTCGATGAACTGCGCATCCCCGGCAAGGATCGCCCCGGACGCCCCGTTGAAATGCTTCCACAGCGACACGTAGACGGTGTCGAACAATGCCGCGTGCTGCTTCACGCTGTGGCCGGAATGCAGGGGCAGGTTGAACATCCTCGCGCCGTCCAGGTGCAGGCGGATGCCGCGTTCGCGTGCATAGCGGGCGATGTTCTGCAGGGCTTCGAAATCAATCCGCCGATGATCCTGGCGCCGCACCGGATTCTCGATCGAAATCACGCCGACCTTCGTCTCGACGCGTCCGCCACCCGAGCGCTCGACCCACTGCCTGACTTCGTCCAGGTCCAGCGTCGCCTGCCCCGCCGACAGCGGAATCAGGTTCAGGCCACTCAGGCTTGCCGCGCCATCGCCGCTGTCGTTGTAGAGGTGGCTCTCGGCCTGGACCAGCACGCGCCGATCCTGGCCGGCGAGCGTGCGCACGGCGATGTGGTTCGCCAGCGTGCCGGTGGGCACGTACATCGCGGCCGGTTTTCCCAGCAGCTTCGCGAACGTGCGTTCGAGTTCGGCGATGACCCCGCCGTTGGAATAGTTGTCCGCCTCGATCGTGCCCGTCGCTGCCGCGGCGGCGAGTTGCTGCGCGTACTCGACCGGATCCAGGCCGAGGCCGTCGCTGGTGAAATCGATGCGGGTGGGCTTCGGTGCGGCGGGCACAGTCGATGCCGCGACGGCGCCCGCGCCGGCAAGCGCAGGGGCAGCCGCCGCCCATCCGCTGGCGGCCAGAAAGCGACGTCGATCCATGCGTGCATTCCCCGGAAGTGGGTCGATGCTGCGATAGAGGGGCTAGCGGGTCAACCGCGGTGCACGCTGCAACGAGTCCTGTCTTACCAGCGAGGCGATGCGATGCGCCGGGCCAGGGCCGGCGCATTGCATCGGTCGGACTGCAGACCACACGCGCCCACGCAGGTGGATCGACGATGCCTGCATCGCAATCCGGCGTGCCACGCGGCGAAGCACCGCGCTCGCCTGCAACGCTAGGATCGTGGCACCCGGAAGGATGGACTCTGCCATGGTGAAGCCGTTCGCATGCCTGCTTGCCTGTCTGCTGCTTGCCGCCTGTGCGACGCGCCACGCCGACCCGCCACCCGATGCCGCACCTGCGTCCCGTGCCGGCAGCGTGGGCTTCCAGGACATCAGCGGCCTGGTGAACGTGCCGGTGCGCGTGTCGCTGGCCCCGAATGAAACGTATCTCGAGCCGCTGGAAGCGGTCGGCAGTCCGATGCCGGGCTATCCGCCCGTCTTGCTGGGTGCGCGGCTCGCGCCGCAGACTGTCTGCGTGAGCGTCGCGATCGACGCGCAGGGCGGGATCCTG
>CADCUA010000274.1 GCA_902805755.1 uncultured Lysobacter sp. | reverse complement strand
CGGCCTCGCGCCGGGCTTCTTTTTTGTGCACATACCGCACGATGTGACAGCTTGCGGTTGTCGATGGTAGAGCCCGCACCTACACTGCCTCGGGTTGGATCAGGAGTGCAGCATGCGCGCGTCGATCGGAATTACGTTGTTCTTCATGGCCGGCAGCGCTTTCGCGCAGGTCGCCGATCAGTGCGCGGCATTCCGAGCTTCCCGCACGGTGCCCGGCGCCTCGGCAGTCCTGATGCCGGTCGCAGCGGAACTTGCGGCACCGATGCACCAGCTCGGCTCGCCCAGCGGCGTGCTGGAGCAGGCATTCGACGAAGCACTGGCCGTTGACCAGGTTCTGCTGCGCATGAAGCTCGAAAAATGCATGCTCGCGCACGCCGTGCCCGGCCGCACGCCCGGCATGCCGGCCTCCACCGATCCGGCTGCATACAAGCCGAAGACCGAATTCGACAACACGCCGTGGCGGTTCGACATGAACCAGAACGGCAAGCGCATGACCGCCGTGGAGTTCGACGCGTGGATGAAGTCGCGCGGCGTCCGCGTAGCTCGCGGTGCCGGAGCGCCTCCGCCGCCGCCGGCCGAGCCGGTGACGCCGGAACCCCAGCGCGATTGATCGAGGGCCGCATGCCCGGCGGCCGCCACCGGGGTGCGCTTTCGACGGGTAAGCCCGCGTCCGCGCATTCCGCACCACGCCATGGCCTGGCCCGGGTGCTGTCGAAACAGGGCATCTGTTCGCGGACGGAAGCTGCGCGATGGATCCTAGCCGGGCGCGTGCAGGTCGATGGTCGGGCCGTGTTCGATCCGGAATTCCCGATCGTGCAGGGCAGGCATCGCATCACGGTCGACGATGTCGAGCCGGCGGTGCAGCCGCGCTTCTACCTCATGCTCAACAAGCCTCGTGGCCTGGTGACCACTGCCCAGGACGAGCACGGTCGCGACACGGTGTACCGCTGCCTCGAAGGAGCCAAGCTGCCTTGGCTCGCCCCGGTCGGTCGCCTCGACCGCGCAAGCGAGGGGCTGCTGCTGTTTTCGAACGACCCGGTGTGGGCATCGCGCGTCACCGACCCGGCAATCGGCCCGGACAAGACCTACCACGTGCAGATCAACGCTATTCCGGCCGATGACCTGCTGGAACGGCTGATCGACGGCATCGACGATGCGGGCGAGCGCCTGCGCGCGACATCAGCACGCGTGTTGCGGGTCGGCGAGCGCAACGCGTGGCTGGAAGTGGTGCTGGACGAAGGGAAGAACCGGCATATCCGGCGGCTGCTCGCCGCGCACGGCTTCGAAGTGCTGCGACTGGTGCGCATCGCGATCGGATCGCTGACGCTTGGCGAGTTGCCGAAAGGCGCCTGGCGCATGCTCGACGCAGCTGAAGTCTCCGCGCTGGCCGCGGGTGCCGAGCACGGGCGCGCCGATTAGTGCGACGCCGGACCCAAGGCAGAGCGTGGCATTCGCCCGCGTTCGAGCCTGATGTCGCTCGCTTCGATCCGTTCGGCATCCTGCCGGCCGCCGAAGACGCAGCAACCGGCGAGCGATGACTACAGCTCACTTTCGTCCTGCAACGGCCGCCAGCGGCTCAGGCGACTATCCAGCAGCGCCGTCACCACTTCCAATGCACGCGGATCAGTGGGGCCGCGTGCATCCGGGCCTTTGCCCTTGTCGTGGTTGCAGCGTGTGCATGCGACCGCGAGGTTGCGCGCGTCGTCGGCATGACCCACGCGTGTCGTGAGTGCCTGCGCGGCGCGCTTGCCGAACCACGCACGCGGCACCACGTGCTCCAGCGATGCATGGCCCAGTGGCTGACCATCATGCGCGACGTGCAGTCGCGTGCGGCAATGCAGGCAACGTGTCGCCCAGCCGGCACCGTCACACGCAGCCTGCCGGTCGGTTTCGAGCGCTAGAAGAAACAGCCGGCGGAGGGCGGGGCGCATTCCCGGCTCACTGCTGCCCGACCCGGGGCCGGGCTGTCACAGCCGACAGGCGGCCCCGCGCGTCCACGCCTCAGCTTTTCAGAACGCCAAGCTCGTGACCGATGCGCGTGAACGCATCGATCGCGCGGTCCAGGTGCTCGCGCGTGTGCGCGGCCGACATCTGCGTGCGGATGCGCGCCTGGCCCTTCGGCACCACCGGGAAGAAGAAGCCGATCGCGTAGATGCCTTCCTCGAGCAGGCGCTGCGCGAACTTCTGCGCGAGCGGCGCCTCGTACAGCATCACCGGCACGATCGGATGCACGCCCGGCTTCAGGTCGAACCCGGCCTGCGTCATGCGCTCGCGGAAGTAGCGCGTGTTTTCCTGCAGCTGCGCACGCAGCTCACCTGCCTGGCCAACCATCTCGAACGCCTTGATGCCAGCGGCCACGACGTGCGGCGGCAGCGAGTTCGAGAACAGGTACGGGCGCGAGCGCTGGCGCAGCAGTTCGATCACTTCGCGCTTCGCGGTCGTGAAGCCGCCGAGCGCGCCACCCATCGCCTTGCCCAGCGTGCCGGTGATGATATCGATGCCGTCCAGCGCGCCCTTGACCTCGGCCGAGCCACGGCCGGTGTCGCCGAGGAAACCCGTCGCGTGGCACTCGTCGATGTGCACCAGCGCGCCGTACTGGCGCGCAAGACGCGTGATCTCGTCCAGCGGCGCGATGAAGCCGTCCATCGAGAACGCGCCATCAGTCGTGATCAGGATCGTGCGCGCGCCGTCGGCCTTCGCCTGCTGCAGCTGCTTTTCCAGGTCCGCCATGTCGCAGTTTGCGTAGCGATAACGCTTGGCCTTGCACAGGCGCACGCCGTCGATGATCGAGGCATGGTTCAGCGCGTCGCTGATGACCGCGTCGTTCTCGTCCAGCAGCGGCTCGAACAGGCCGCCGTTCGCATCGAATGCGGCGGCGTAGAGGATGGTGTCGTCCTTGCCGAAGAAGTCCGAGATCGTCTTTTCTAGTTGCTTGTGCAGGTTCTGCGTGCCGCAGATGAAGCGCACGCTGGCCATGCCGAAGCCGTGGCTGTCGAGTGCATCCTTGGCGGCCTGGATGATGTCTGGATGATCCGCCAGGCCCAGGTAGTTGTTCGCGCAGAAGTTCAGGACGGTGCGGCCGTCCTCAAGCGTGATTTCGGCGGACTGGGGGGAGGTGATGATGCGTTCGGATTTGAAGAGGCCGGCTTCGCGGATTTCTTGCAGGGTTTCGGTGTAGCGGGTGGTGAGGGACATTTGTTTGCTCCGAACGGCACGGCTGTATTCGTAGGTGGGCCGCGGCGCGTGGCGCCGGCGTGCCCGATTAATGTGGCTGG
>CADCUA010000273.1 GCA_902805755.1 uncultured Lysobacter sp. | reverse complement strand
GGCCAGCAGCTCGTCGGGCGTGCCCTGCGCGAGCACGCCGCCCTCGTTGAGGATGTATGCGCGGTCGCAGATGCCGAGTGTCTCGCGCACGTTGTGGTCGGTGATCAGCACGCCGATGCCGCGGTTTTTCAGATGCAGCACGATGCGCTGGATTTCACCGACCGAGATCGGATCGACACCCGCGAACGGCTCGTCGAGCAGGATCAGGCGCGGACGCGCGGCAAGTGCGCGCGCGATCTCCACGCGGCGGCGCTCGCCGCCGGACAGGCTCGCGCCGGCCTGGTCGGCGACATGGCCGACCTGCAGCTCGTCGATCAGGCTGGCCAACTCGCGTTTGCGCCCGGCCGCGTCGAGGTCCTCGCGCAATTCGAGCACCAGCATGATGTTGTCGGCGACCGACAGGCGGCGGAACACCGAGGGTTCCTGCGGCAGGTAGCCGACGCCGTATTTCGCGCGCGCGTACATCGGTTCGGCAGTGATGTCCTTGCCGTCCAACTCGATGCGCCCGGCATCGGCGGGCACGAGCCCGACGATCATGTAGAAACAGGTCGTCTTGCCCGCGCCGTTCGGCCCGAGCAGGCCCACGACTTCGCCCGCATCGAGCGTGAGGCCGAAGTCGCGCACGATCTCGCGGGCGCGGTAGGCCTTACGGAGCCCCTGCGCGACCAGCATCAGCCGCCGCCCTGTGCGTTGCGCGGCATGATGCGCATCTTCACGCGGCCGGCGCCCTGGCCGCCGCTCTGCACCTGGCCGTTGCGCATGTTGTAGACCACGCGGCTGCCGGTGAGCGAGCCGCGCGGCTGCTGCAGGTTCACGCCGCCGGTCAGCACCACGATCTCCGTCTGGAGGTTGTAGTCGATGTTGTTCGCCGTCGCACTCATCGGCGTGCCGTCGTCCAGCTGCTGGTTGAGCCGGACCGGGCCGCCGGTCATCACGACGCGCACGGGCTCGCCGTTGCGCTGGGTGATCTCGGCGCGCGCCGAGCGGATGTCGAGCGAGCCCTGGGTGATCGTCACGCCGCCCGAAAGCACGGTGGGGCGGCGGTCATCCAGCGAGTAATCGGTGGCGCCGGCGTCGATGTCCATGGGCTTGCTGCGATCGGACGAGCGTGCCTGCGCCAGTGCGGGCGCGAGGACGAGAGTGGCGATCAGCAATGCGGCCGCGTTAGCGGGCAGTCCTTTCATATCGGGCCTTGACGTCGGTGAGGTGCACGCGCTTGGTATCAAGCTGCGCTTGGAGACTCTGGCCGTTCAGTATAAGTCCGGGCTGGGTCACGGTGACCGGGACGGCCGAGTTGGCCCGCTTGGAGTCGGGGAAGACATTCAGTTGCTCGGTCGCCATCAGGACGGGCCGGCCGTCGGCGTCGTCGCTGCGTGCGCGCACTTCACCACGCAGGCGCAATTCGTTTCCATCGGCGCTGACCCAGCCGCGATGCGAGCGTACTTCCCAGGCACCCGTGCGTGCATTCGGGCCAGGCGGGATCACGAATACCGGCGTGGCGATATCCAGCGTCTTCGCGGCCGGATCACGTGTCAGGCGCGGCGCGCGTACCGTGAACGATTCGCGGCCCTGCTCATCGAGCGCGATCAGCTCGAAATCCTCGAGCAGATAATCGGCGCGGCCGCCGGTCTGCGCGCTGGTCTGCTGCACATCGCGCCCGCGCCAGACCGACCAGCCCGTCAGGCCCGCGGCGAGCAGCAGGACCAGCGTCAGCCATCCGCGCCAGCTCACGACTGCAGCCCAAGGGCGGGAGCACGCTCGGCGCGTACGGCTTCGAGCAGGCGGGCGGCGTGGCCCTGCATCTCCAGCATCAGGTCGCACAGCTCACGCGCCGCACCCTGGCCCGCGCGCGCCTGCGTCACCCAGTGCGCGCGCTCGCGGACCCAGTGATGCGCATCGCCTGGCGCGACGGCCAGGCCGGCCTGCAGCATCACCGGCAGGTCGGGCAGGTCATCGCCCATGAACGCCACTGCGTCCATTCCGACCCCCAGTCGCGTGGCGATATCGCGCACGCATTCGAGCTTGTCCGGCACTGCGGTATGCACTTCCACGATCCCCAGTTCCGCAGCGCGTTGCTGCGCGATCGTGCTCACGCGCGCGGTAACGAATGCGACGCTGATGCCGCACTTGCGCAGCAGCACGAGTCCCTGGCCGTCATGCACATGGAACGCCTTGAGCTCGCGCCCTTCGGTGTCGAACAGCAACCGGCCGTCCGTCAGCGTGCCATCGACGTCGAAACACGCCAGGCGGATGCGCGCGGCGCGTTCGCGGATATCGGTTGGCACATCGGGAAGGCGGGGCGGCATTGGCTTGTTCGACAGGTCGGTTAAGGGCGGGCAGGGCATCGGGAAACAGTGTGTCAGGCCCGCTCGCGCGGGCCCGCGCCCTTAAACCACCCGGGCGCGCAACAGGTCATGAACATTGAGTGCGCCAACGACGCGGTTGTCGCCGTCGACAACGATGAGCCCACCGATCTTGTGCGCTTCCATCAGTTGCGCGGCTTCCACGGCCAACGCGTTCGGCGTGATCGTGCGGGGCGATCGCGTCATTACCATCTCGATGCGCGTCGAGCGCACATCCACGTCCGCATCGTCCAGCGTGCGTCGCAGGTCGCCATCCGTGAACAGACCAAGCAGGCACCCTGCGTTATCGACGACAGCGGTCAGGCCCAGGCGCTTGCGGCTGATCTCGACCAGCGCCTGGCTGATCGTCGCATCGGCCGGCACCTGCGGGATGTCTTCGCCCGTGTGCATGACGTCGGAGATATGCAGCAGCAGGCGACGGCCCAGCGCGCCGGCAGGGTGCGAGCGCGCGAAATCGTCCGAGGTGAAGCCGCGTGCCTCGAGCAACGCGACCGCGAGCGCATCGCCCATCACCAGCGAAGCGGTCGTGCTCGACGTCGGCGCAAGCGCGAGCGGGCAGGCTTCGGCCGGTACGCTGACATCCAGATGGACATCGGCCTCGCGCGCCATGCTCGAGCTCGACCGGCCGGTCATCGCGATCACGCGGTTGCCCTGGCGCTTGAGCACCGGCAGCACGGTAAGCACCTCGTCACTCTCGCCCGAATACGACAGCGCAAGCACGATATCGGCGTCGGTGATCATCCCAAGGTCGCCATGGGCGGCTTCGCCCGGGTGAACGTAGAACGCGGGCGTGCCGGTCGATGCAAGCGTCGCGGCGATCTTGCGCGCGATATGGCCGGACTTGCCCATGCCGGTGCACACGACGCGGCCGCGGCAAGCCAGGATCAGCTCGCAGGCCGCGGTGAATTCGCCATTGATGCG
>CADCUA010000272.1 GCA_902805755.1 uncultured Lysobacter sp. | reverse complement strand
CGATGCGGTGGACCTGCCGCGCGCGATGCACCTGTCGGAACTGGCAATGGACTTCGCCGACCGTCATCTCCGGGTTGGAGGCGCGTTCCTGATCAAGCTTTTCCAGGGCGTGGGGTTCGATGACTACGTGCGCGAGTTGCGTCGCCGATACGAGAAAGTATCGATCCGCAAACCCGCGGCTTCACGCAAGCGCTCGCCGGAAGTGTATGCACTGGCGCAGGGCAAGCGGGCGGTGGTTCGATAGGCAGGCGCCGTTGGGGCGACTGCAGCTGGAATGACAATCCGCCTTCGGGCGAAGAGGTGTAAGTGAACGATTTGGCCAAGAATCTGCTGCTTTGGGTCGTCGTCGCCGTCGTTCTGATGGTGGTGTTCCAGGCATTCGGACCCCGCACGGGCGCGAGCGAGACGCTGGCCTACGATCAGTTCGTGGAGCAGGTGCAGCGCGACCGCGTCGAGAAGGTTTCGATTGCCGAGGACCGCACCAGCATCACCGGGCAGCGCAAGGACGGCACGAAGTTCACGACCTACAGCCCCGGCGACAAGGACCTCGTCAACGAGCTCCTGGAGCATGACGTTGCGATCGAACAGGCGCCGCCGCCGAACGGGCCGTCGCTGCTGTACATCCTGATCAACGTGGCGCCGTGGCTGCTGTTCATCGGCATCTGGATCTATTTCATGCGCCAGATGCAGCAGGGCGGCAGCAAGGGCGCGATGAGCTTCGGCAAATCCCGCGCGAAAATGCAGGGCGAGGACCAGGTCAAGGTCACGCTCGCGGACGTCGCTGGCTGCGACGAGGCGAAGGAGGAAGTCGGCGAGCTCGTCGAGTTCCTGCGCGACCCGACGCGGTTCCAGAAGCTGGGCGGCAAGATTCCGCGCGGCGTGCTCATGGTCGGCCCGCCCGGCACCGGCAAGACGCTGCTTGCGCGCGCCATCGCCGGCGAAGCGAAGGTGCCGTTTTTCTCGATCTCCGGTTCGGACTTCGTCGAGATGTTCGTCGGTGTTGGCGCGAGCCGCGTGCGTGACATGTTCGAGCAGGCGAAGAAGCATGCGCCGTGCATCATCTTCATCGATGAAATCGATGCGGTCGGCCGTCATCGCGGCGCCGGCCTCGGCGGCGGTCATGACGAGCGCGAGCAGACCCTGAACCAGCTGCTGGTCGAGATGGACGGCTTCGAGGGCGGTGAGGGCGTGATCGTGATCGCCGCGACGAACCGCCCTGACGTGCTGGATCCCGCGCTGCTGCGCCCGGGCCGTTTCGACCGCCAGGTCGTGGTGGGCCTGCCGGACGTCAAGGGCCGCGAGCAGATCCTCAAGGTGCACATGCGCAAGCTGCCGCTCGCCGAGGACGTCGAGCCGATGACGATCGCGCGCGGTACGCCGGGCTTCTCGGGCGCCGACCTTGCGAACCTCTGCAACGAGGCGGCGCTGTTCGCCGCGCGCGAGAACGGCAAGGAAGTGCGCATGGAGCACTTCGACAAGGCGCGCGACAAGATCCTGATGGGTGCCGAGCGCCGCTCGATGGCGATGAGCGAGGACGAGAAGCGCCTGACCGCGTACCACGAGGCGGGCCACGCGATCGTCGGCCGCGTCGTGCCGGAGCATGACCCGGTCTACAAGGTCACGATCATTCCGCGCGGTCGCGCACTCGGCGTGACGATGTACCTGCCCGAAGGCGACAAGTACAGCTACAACAAGGTCGCGATCGAGTCGCAGCTGTGCTCGCTGTATGGCGGACGCGTTGCCGAAGAATTGATCTTCGGCGCGGACAAGGTCACCACCGGCGCATCGAACGACATCGAGCGTGCGACGAAGATGGCGCGCAACATGGTCACCAAGTGGGGCCTGTCGGACGAGATGGGGCCGATCGCGTATTCCGAGGAAGAGGACGAAGTCTTCCTGGGCCGCTCGGTCACGCAGCACAAGAACGTTTCCGACGAGACCGCGCGCAAGATCGACGAGGTCATCCGCACGATTCTCGACAAGGCGTACAGCCGTTCGACCCAGATCCTGCATGACAACCTGGACAAGCTGCACATCATGGCGAACGCGCTGCTGCAGTACGAAACCATCGATGCCAAGCAGATCGACGACATCATGAACGGCCGCGAGCCGGGGCCGCCGACCGACTGGTCGCGTGGCGGTCCGGCGCACGAGCAGCCGAAGACGCTCACGCTGGGTGGTCCGCAGCCGACGGCGTAACCCGCGCCGGTTGCCTGCAGCATCGGGGAAGGCCAGAGTCCGCTCTGGCCTTTTTCTTTTGCGGGTCCGTGCAGTGGCTTCGGCCCGCCCGGCCTGCTGTGGAGCGACAGCATGTTCGATCTTTCCCCGCGCCTCGAGTGCAATGGCCGCAGCCTCGTGCTCGACCGCGTGCGCGTCATGGGCATCGTCAACGTCACGCCCGATTCTTTCTCCGACGGCGGGGCGTACGCGACAACGGACGCGGCCGTTGCGCACGCGCTGCAACTGGCGGAGCAGGGCGCGGACATTCTCGACATCGGCGGCGAGTCCACACGCCCGGGCGCGAGTGCGGTCGATGTTGATGAGGAATTGCGGCGGGTAATCCCGGTGATCGACCGTCTCGCGCGCGAGACCTCGCTGCCCATCAGCATCGACACCTCCCGGCCCGAAGTGATGCGTGCCGCCATCGAGGCCGGGGCGGGCCTCATCAACGATGTGCGCGCGCTGCGGCTCGAAGGCGCTCTCGACATGGCCGCGCAGCTCGGTGTGCCGGTTGTGCTGATGCACATGCAGGGCGAGCCGCAATCGATGCAGCACTCGCCGCATTACGACGATGTCGTGGGCGAGGTGCACCGTTTCCTGGCCGAGCGGATCTTCGCTGCGGAGATGGCGGGCATCGCGAAGAAGAACATCGTCGTCGATCCGGGGTTCGGTTTCGGAAAGACCCTTGAGCACAACCTCGCGTTGCTCGCGCAGATGGAGAGTTTCAGCGCCCTTGGGGTTCCACTGCTGGCCGGCCTTTCGCGCAAGAAGACGATCGGCGAACTGACCGGACGCGAGCTGCCCGCGGATCGTGTGCATGGCTCCGTGGCCGCGCATCTGGTCGCCGCGCAGCGTGGCGCGCGCATCGTGCGCGTGCACGATGTGGCCGCAACGGTCGACGCCCTGAAGGTGTGGGATGCGGTCTCCCGCGTAACCATGCCGCGGAGTGCGCCGGCTGCGCAGGTTCGGTGGCCGGACGACGAATGACGCGCAGCGGGTTGTTCACAACGCCTGTGGACAACCCGTGCGTCGCTTTGTGGACAGGCCACTGCAGCCCAGACAGGGCAAGGGCCGCAAGTGGTCT
>CADCUA010000271.1 GCA_902805755.1 uncultured Lysobacter sp. | reverse complement strand
GCATCGGCATCGCGAGCCAGGCGATCGGCATCGCACGCGCGGCCTTCGAGGCGACGGTCGAGTACGTGAAGGAGCGCAAGGCGTTCGGCCAGCCGATCGGCGCGTTCCAGATGACGCAGGCCAAGATCGCCGACATGAAGTGCAAGCTCGATGCCGCGATGCTGCTGACGCTCCGCGCGGCGTGGCAGAAAGGCCAGTTCGACCAGGGCGGCGCCCGGTTCTCGAACGAGGCCGCGATCGCCAAGCTCACCGCGTCGGAAGCGGCGATGTGGATCGCCCACCAGGCGCTGCAGATCCACGGCGGCATGGGCTATTCCAAGGAAATGCCGATCGAGCGCTATTTCCGCGACGCGAAGATCACCGAGATCTACGAAGGCACCAGCGAAATCCAGCGC
The DNA here is from genome assembly GCA_902805755.1 of uncultured Lysobacter sp. Classification (GTDB taxonomy): domain Bacteria; phylum Pseudomonadota; class Gammaproteobacteria; order Xanthomonadales; family Xanthomonadaceae; genus Cognatilysobacter. The sequence goes on along the minus strand of CADCUA010000271.1, from coordinate 2,912 downwards.
CTGGTGATCGCACGCAACGAGACCGGGCTGCGCTGAGCCGGCGATGAGCTGCCGCGGCATGCCACCGTTCCCGATTCGCGCCCACGGGCAGACGGGAACGGTGCGCCCCGTACATGTCCGTACTGCAGCGTACCGGACGTTCTGAATTCTGACCCTGGCCTGCGCGAGAGCGCGGGCCTTACTCCATTGGACTTTCTGTTCCCATGAGCCCGAAAGCTAGCAAAACCCCGGCGGCCAAGACCGCTACGCGCAAAGCAGCCGTGAAGCGTGCCCCGACGGATGACGCGCTCCAGACGGACGCCGCGATCCGGGACGTCGTTTCGCTCGAGCCCATCGTCGACGCGATCCGCAAGCGCCTGCCCAAGACCGCTCACGCGCAGGGCGATGCGTTCGTTCGTGCGTTCTACAAGCGCATGTCGGGTGACGAGATGCCGCAGCATTCGCCCGATGCGTGGGCCGCTCTGGCCGCCGATTACCTCGAATTCGCCCGCACCCGCAAGCCGGGCGCCGCGCGCATCCGGCTGTTCAACCCGGTCACCGCCGCGCACGGCTGGGAATCGCCGCACACGGTGCTGCAGGTCGCGAATGACGACATGCCGTTCCTGGTCGATTCCGTGACGATGGCGCTCGCGGAGCTCGGCGTCGGCGTGCATGTGCTTGGCCATCCGGTCATGAAGGTGCAGCGCGACAAGGCCGGCCGGCTGCAGGCGATCGGCGAGGGCGCGTGTGAATCGCTGATGCATCTGGAGATCGACCGTCAGACGCCGGAGTCGATGGCGTCGATCGAGACCGCGATCCAGACCGTGCTCGACGACGTGCGCGCGATCGTGCGCGACTGGGCAGTGATGCGCGACAAGATGCGCCACATCGCCGAGGATCTCGGCTCGCGCCAGTTGCCCGTGGAAGAGGCAGGCACGGTGGAGGCGCAGGAGTTCCTGCGCTGGGCTGCGGAAAACCACTTCACGTTCCTGGGATACCGCGAATACGAAGTGGTCAAGCAGGGCAGCGATGAAGTGCTCTGCGCGGTCGAAGGCAGCGGCCTGGGCCTGCTCAAGTGCAAGGACGTTGGCAAGTCGCGTCTGTTGACCTCGCTCGCCGCGCATTACATGCCGCATTCCGGTGCGGTGGACGCACTGATCCTGACCAAGACCAACGCGCGCGCGACCGTGCATCGTCCCGGCTACATGGACTACATCGGCGTGCTGAGCTTCGACAAGGCCGGCAAGCCCGTGCGCGAGGAGCGCTTCCTTGGCCTGTATACCTCCAGCGCCTACAACCGCCGCCCGTGGGATATCCCGCTGGTGCGCCAGCGTTACGAATACGTCATGCAGCAGTCCGGCCTGGCGCCGGACAGCCACAGCGGCAAGGCGCTGCGCCACATCCTCGAAACATTGCCGCGCGACGAGCTGTTCCAGTCGACGGAAGAAGAGCTGTACCGCACTGCAATCGGCATCCTGGGCCTGCAGGAGCGCGTGCGCAGCCGCCTGTTCCTGCGCCGCGACCGCTTCGGCCGATTCTTCTCCGCACTCGTATACATCCCGCGCGAGCGCATGAGCACGGACGTGCGCCTTCGCATCGAAGACATGCTGCGTCGCGTGCTGCACGGCGAGCGCGTCGACACGAACGTGGTCATCGGCGAATCACCGCTGGCGCAGCTGCACCTCATCGTGCGCCCGAAGTCGGGCGAGGCGATCCATGTCGACAACGCGGCAATCGAAGCCGAGCTCGCGCGCATCGTGCGCAACTGGGCGGACCAGCTGCGCGAGCAGCTGATTGCCCGGCACGGCGAGCAGAAAGGCCTCGCGCTTGCGAACGGTATCGGCAAGGCGCTGCCGGCCGGCTACATCGAGAACATCACCGCCGGCACTGCCGCGACCGATGTCGAGCACCTGGCCGCTCTGAAGGGCCCCGAGGACCTCAGCCTCAGCCTGTGCCGTGCGCACCCGGGCGAGGAAGGCCTGCGTTTCAAGCTGTACCGCCAGCTCGACAACATCCCGCTGTCGGACGTGCTGCCGATGATGGAGAACATGGGGCTGCGCGTGATTTCCGAGCACCCCTACCGTGTGGAAGCGGGCGGCGTGCCTGCGTACATCCAGGATTTCGAGGTCGAGACCGTCGGCCCCGAGCGCGACATCGACGCGATCGACGAGAACTTCGAGGAAGCGTTCGCGAAGATCTGGCACGGCCAGGCCGAGAACGACGGCTTCAACCGCCTCGTCATCGCCGCGAACCTCTCTTGGCGTCAGGTCGCCGTGCTGCGCGGCTACCTGAAATACCTGCTGCAGGTCGGCGTGCCGTTTTCGCAGACGTACGTGGAGGCGACGTTCGCCCGTTATCCGTTGCTTGCGCGACTGCTGGTGGAGCTGTTCGAAGCGCGCTTCCATATCGACACGGGCAAGGAGTCGCGCGCGGAGATCAAGGCGGGCGCGGAGCGCTTCACCGCGCAACTGCGAAGCCTCGCCGGCGACGACGAGGCGCTCCTCGCTGCGGTGCAGCCGGTGGTCGAGGCGCGTGCAGGCAAGCGCGATGCGCAGATCGCAACAACGCGAAGCGCGATCCTGGGCCTGCTGGATCGTGTTTCCAGCCTGGACGAGGACCGCATCCTGCGCAGCTTCATCGGTGCGATCGATGCGACGCTGCGCACGAACTACTACCAGCGCGCGGCCGACGGCAGCGAACGCAGCTACATCAGCTTCAAGTTCGACTCGTCGCTGGTGCCGGACCTGCCCAGGCCGCGCCCGTACCGCGAGATCTTCGTGTACAGCCCGCGCGTGGAAGGCATCCACCTGCGCTTCGGGCCGGTTGCGCGCGGTGGCCTGCGCTGGTCGGACCGTCGCGACGACTTCCGCACCGAGGTGCTGGGCCTGGTCAAGGCGCAGATGGTGAAGAACACGGTGATCGTGCCGGTCGGC
>CADCUA010000270.1 GCA_902805755.1 uncultured Lysobacter sp. | reverse complement strand
CGCAGCCCATGGCCATCGCCGGGCGACCACACCAGGCGCTCTTCATAGGTCGGCATGAGCTTGCGGTGCACGTTGCGGATGGTGCCGCTGTCGTCGATCAGCACCAGCGAGCAGTACAGGCTGTGGCCGCGTTCGCGCGCGCGCTCGATGCAGCCGATCGCGACCCAGATGCGCCCTTGCCGTGCGGCCTCGCACACCGGCGCAAGGTCGCCGCGCGGCAGATCGACGGCCTGATCGGCGTAATGCGCGAACAGTGCTTTCTGCACCGGACTTTCGAAACGCGCGCCGTCGGTGTGCTCGATCCAGAACGGGTAGCCCGGTGCAAGCGCTTCACCGAACGCGACCAGGCGGCTGCCTTCGGCGGCCGCGCGCGCCACCCAGTCGGCGGCCTTTGCGATGGTAGCTTCGCGATCGAGCCAGACAGGTGCGATCTGTGCGAGCGCGACGACAAGCGATGACCGGGACGGAGTCATGGGCGGACATGCAAAGGGCGGCCCGCGAAGTCTAGGCGACGCAGGGCAACGTCCGCCTGACGGTTCCGGGTGAACCGTCCGTGAGACCTGCACGCAGGCGCAGCCGCTACAGTCGCGGCATGTGCGGACGGGATACGTTCAAGGCGAGCTGGGCCGAAGTGCGGGCCTTTTCAGCGCCATTGCAGATCGAAACGCCGGCCGAAGACCCGGCGCCGACGTGGAACCGTGCACCCACGCAACGCGGCTGGGCGATCGTGGCCAGCGAAGCCGGAGGCGCCGCGATGGAAATGCGCTGGGGATTGCTGCCGCCGTGGGCGAAGGACACGAAGCTGGCGTATTCCACGATCAATGCGCGCCTTGAGTCGGTCGCTGAAAAACCCGCGTTCCGAAGTGCGTGGAAGCAGCGTCGCGCGCTGATCCCGAGCTCGGGCTATTACGAATGGATGCAGCTCGACGCGAAGACCAAGCAGCCGCATTTCGTGCACATGGACGGCGCACCGGTGATGTTCTATGCGGGCCTGTGGGAGCGCCGGCGCGACGATGCCGGCAACGAGCTGCTGACCTACAGCGTCGTCACGCGTGACGCCGACCAGACCGTGGAGACGATCCACGACCGCATGCCGCTGATCCTGCCGCCGACCGTGTTCCATGACTGGCTGCACGGCAGCGCCGACGACGCGATGCAGATCGCGCATGCGGTGCCGTCGGCGCCGCTGGTGCATCATCCTGTGGATCGTGCGGTGGGCAATGTGCGCAACAACGGACCGCAGCTGATCGAAGCGGTGTCTTCCGGCGGGCTGTTCTAGGCATCAAGCCAAAACCCGCACGGCGCCCAAGTCCGGCCCAGCCTCACTTCGCATTCCGAATGCTCGCGCTGCGGTTCACGTCACGCATGCTTTACTGCGACTCGTTGTCGGCACCATCAGGTGATCATGCACGAGGAGCTTCCGGAAATCGGCGGACGTATCCCGGGCGCGGCCGATGCGCTCAAGCGCGAGCGTGATCGCCTGCGTCATATCGTCGAGGCGCTCACGCAGATCGCCTCGCTCAATCTGCCGACCATGCAGTTCCTGGACCGCGTGGTGCACCGGGTCATGGAGCTGACGTCCGCGATCGGCGCGGTCGTCGAACTCGTGGATGGCGACGAGCTCGAGTACGCCGCCGTCACCGGCTCGATCGAGCGCTTCAAGGGGCTGCGCCTGCAGCGCTCGCGCAGCCTCTCGGGCCGCTGCGTGGATCACCGGGCGCTGCAGTATTCGCTCGACACCGAAACCGACGATCGCGTCAACCTCGAAGCCTGCCGCGCGATCGGCGCGCGCTCGATGATGCTCGTGCCGCTATCGCATATGGGCGAGAGCATCGGCGTGCTCAAGGTCGTATCGGACCGGCCCGGCGCGTTCGACGAAACCGACGAGTACGCGTTGCGCCTGTGCGCGGGGCTGGTGGGCAGCTCGATCGGGCGACAGGTGATGCTGGACGAGAACCGCCGGTTGCTCGACGATCGCAGCGCGGCATGGACGCAGGCGACGACGGTCTTCAACGCGTCGCCGATCGCGACCGTCGTGCACGATCTGGATGGGACGGTGCGCATGTGGAACGACGCCGCCGCCGCGCTGTTCGGCTGGACCTCGGACGAGGCCGTCGGTCACCCGCCGCCGTACCTGGCCGATAGCGACATGCCGCGCTTTACCGAGATCAGCCAGCGCATCATGCGAGAGGGCACGGCCGCGACCGAGATCGTGCGCCGCTCCCGGCGCGACGGCACGGTGCTCGAGCTTCGCGTGAGCGGCGCGCCGCTGCGCGATACGGGCGGCGAAGTCGTCGGCATCGTGCGCACGATGGAGGACGTCACCGATCAGCGGCAACACGGCAGTGCGCTCAAGGCCGCTGCCGAGCGGCTGCGCCACATCATCGAACACTCCCCGCACGCATTCATCAGCATGGACGCGAGCGGCCGCGTGCTGGAGTGGAACAACAGCGCCGAAGCCATGTTCGGCTGGACGCGCCGCGAGGCGATCTTCCGTCCGTTGCACGAGCTGGTCATCCCGCCGGACGCGCACGATGCGCACCTGCGAGGGGTGAAGCACCATCTGGACACACGCGAAAGCCGCATCATCGGACGGCCGGTGGAAGTGGTCGCCCGGCACAAGGACGGCACCGAGTTCCCGATCGACCTCACCATCAACATGGCCGAGGTCGACGGCCAGCCGGTGTACGACGCATTCCTCGAGAACGCCAGCGAGCGCCGCACGGAAATGGATTCGCTGCGCCAGCAGGCGTCGCTGGACATGCTGACGCAGCTGCCGAACCGCGAGCGCTTCCATGCCGCGGTCAAAGCCGCGCTGGAGCGCCGTGGCGGCGAACGCAACCGCGTGGCGGTGGTGCTGGTGAACCTGGACGGTTTCCGCGCGATCAACGACCTGCTCGGCCACGCCGCAGGCGACGCGCTGCTGCAGGCGGCTGCCGAACGCCTGGTCGGCGTGGTGCGCGAGCAGGACATCGTCGCGCGCCTGGGCGGCGACGAGTTCGGCGTGCTGCTCGATGGCCTGCGCGATGCGCGCCGCGCGGCGCCGGTCGTTGCCGGCAAGCTGCTGGCCGCATTCGACGAGCAGGTGGTGCTGCGCACCGCGACGCTGCCGCTGCAGGCGAGCGTCGGCGTTGCGGTGCACGAATACGAGCGCGACGACGTCGAGGCGATGCTGCATGTCGCGGTCGAGGCCATGCGGCGGGCCAAACGGGCGGGCGGGCACCGGGTCGAGGTGCTGGTGCGCGAGCATCAGCCCGACTAGGCCGCGCCGCGTTGGTTGCAGGCGCTACAGGCGCTCGGACTGCTGCA
>CADCUA010000269.1 GCA_902805755.1 uncultured Lysobacter sp. | reverse complement strand
GCAGCCTTCGGGCATGACGCCGCCCGTCATGATGCGCACGCATTCCCCCGGCGCCGGGACCAGGCCCGAGGGATTGCCGGCAAAGGCCGTGCCGATCACGCGCAAGGATGCCGGTTACGTGATGACGGTGAAGTACGAAGTGCGCAGGCCCTTGATCGCGAACATCGACGTGGTCGGCCGCTTCGACGCCGAGCAGGAACTGCGACGCGACGCCAGCGCACTTTGAGCGAGCGCGGCAGCCCACGCCGGTTCGATTCGCACCGGTTCGCTGATGCGGGCCTATTGTCGCAGGCGCTTACGCACCGCAGCGCGGGAACGCCGCACAATGAACGGCTCGAGTTCCTCGGCGACTCGTTGGTCAACCTGTTCATTGCCGAGGCGCTGTTTGCGCGCTGGCCGCAGGCGGACGAGGGCGCACTCACGCGCGCGCGCGCGGAGCTGGTGCGTGAATCGGCACTCGCGGTGATCGCACGTGAACTCGACCTTGGCGCGCAGCTGACGCTGGGCCCCGGCGAGATGAAGTCAGGCGGTCACCGCCGCGACTCGATCCTGGCCGATGCGGTCGAAGCGGTCGTGGCGGCGATTTATCTGGACGCCGGATTCGAGGCCTGCCGCAGCGCGGTGCTGCCCTGGTTCCAGGCTGCGATGGACGCGCTGCCTCCGCCGAACAAGGTCGGCAAGGACGCAAAGACGCGCCTGCAGGAATGGCTGCAGGGGCGGCAGAAGCCGCTTCCCGTGTATGCCTTGATGGATGAAAGCGGGGACGACCATGCAAAGGTGTTCCGCGTGCGCTGCACATTGACTGATCCGCCGCTGGAAACGGAGGGCGAAGGCGGTTCGCGCCGCGCGGCGGAACAGGTCGCAGCGGAAAGCGCGCTGGATTCGATTGCGAGCATCGTTCGTCGTACGAGCTGAACTCCTCGGTTGACCGTTGGGCGCCTGAGCGCCGGCGGACGCCACGAGCACCAGTCGGACGGGTTCCGCCGGCTCGCGTCGGCGACTCGGATCGCATGTAGCTCGACCGTGCACCGCGAGGTTGCTGCGCGAAGACGGATGCCTTCAGAGATTCACGTCCTCACTGTGCATGGGGTCGGTTTGGATGCAGCGGGCGGTTGGCTTCTCACGAGCCGTTTGCCCCCGACGGCCCGCACGCGGACAATCGCCGCATGAATCCAACCTCGCATCGCGCCGGCCATGTCGCCGTCATCGGCCGTCCCAACGTCGGCAAGTCCACCCTGGTCAACGCACTGGTGGGCGCCAAGATCAGCATCACGTCCAACCGCCCGCAGACGACCCGGCACCAGTTGCTGGGCATCGCGACCTTTCCCGAAGGTCAGTTGCTGCTCGTGGACACGCCAGGCATTCACCGCGAGCAGAAGCGCGCGATGAATCGCTGGATGAACCGCGCCGCGCGCGGGGCGATCGAAGGGGTCGATGCGGCGATGTTGGTCGTGCGTGCCGGGCAGTGGGATGACGAGGATTCGCTCGCGTTCGATGCGCTGCGCAGTTCGGGCGTGCCGGTCGTGCTCGTCGTGAACCAGGTCGACAAGCTCAAGGACAAGACCGCGCTGCTGCCTTATCTGGGCAAGGTGAGTGAAGGGCGCGAGTTCGCTGCCGTGCATCCGATTTCGGCGTTGAAGCGCAAGGGTCTTGAGGCGCTGGTCAAGGACGTGCTCATGCTGATGCCGGAGCAGCCGCCGCTGTACGCCGAAGACGAAATCACGGACAAGAGCCAGCGCTTTCTCGCAGGAGAGCTGGTGCGCGAACAGCTGATGCGGCAACTGGGCGATGAGCTGCCGTATGCGACGACGGTGGAAATCGAGCGTTTTGTCGTGGATGGCGCGCTGCTGCGCATCGGTGCGGTGATCTGGGTTGAGCGCGATGGACAGAAAGCGATCGTGATCGGCAAGGGCGGCGAGCGGCTGCGCGAGGTCGGCTCCAAATCGCGGCAGCAGATGGAGCGTCTGTTCGATGCCAAGGTATTTCTGGAAACCTGGGTGCGCGTGCGTGAAGGCTGGTCGGACGACGAAGCCGCGCTGCGGGCATTCGGCTATCACGACTGAGTGGCTGTCGATGCGCGGGGAGTGGGCGTGCATCGCCATGCGTCGCCTGCGCATGCGCAGCGGAAGTGTCGCGTGCAGGCAACGCGGTGCGGACGCGGTCCGCGTGGCGTGGCCTTTGCGGTGACGCGTAGCCCGACCGCAAGTAACCCAGCCGAATGCGCGCGCCTGCAGCTTGCGCGATTCGCCGCGCCAAGGCGACGGAGCGCGCACTGTTCGGCGACGAGGCATCGGTGCCAACGTGGCGCACTGCCATCCGGATCGATGGGTGTTCAAGGTCGTTTATGCGGTTGATGGGCGTGCCCGCGTTCGTCCTGCACACGCGCCCGTGGCGCGAGACGAGTCTGCTGGTCGAGGTGCTGACGGCCGACTACGGGCGCGTCGGACTCGTCGCGCGCGGCGTGCAGGGTCCGAAGCGACATGTATTGCGCGCCGCGCTGCAGCCGCTGCAATGGATACGCTTTGACGCGGTGCATCGCGGCGAGTTGGCCCGGCTGACCGGCGCCGAAGCGCAGGATGCCGCGCCTCGCCTTGCAGGGGAGGCGATGCTGGCCGCGTTCTATCTCAACGAACTCACGCTGCGGCTTGCCCTGCGTGGTGACCCGCAGCACGAACTGTTTGACGCATATGCGCGGGCCCGTGAACGCCTCGGCGAAGGGGCGTCGTTGGCTTGGACGTTGCGCCGCTACGAGCGCGATCTGATCGAGGCGCTGGGCTTCGGCCTGGATTGGGCCCATGCGGGCGAGGTGCCGGTGGATCCTGCGGCGCGCTACCGCATCGACCCCGAGCAGGGGCCGCAGCGTGTGCTCAGTGATCGCGGCCACGGCGAGCGGCGCCATGCCGCCACCGGTCGCGCGTTGCTGGGGCTTGCGTCCGATGTGCAGCCTGAGACCGACGACCTCGCGAGCCTGCGTCGACCGATGCGTGAGGTCCTGGCATACCACCTGGGCCCGCGCGGGCTGCAGTCCTGGGAGATGCTTGCGGATCTGGCGCGCGTGGGAAGGGAGCGGCCATCGGGTGCTTCCGGGGCAGACTCCTGAGCGAGTCTGCGTGTGGTCTAAGGCGAACGAGGAGTGCGGCTGGTTACGCACCGCCTCCCGCGCAGTGCTCTCCATCTGCTTCGCAGCTTCGAATGCTGGGCGCCGGAATCACCACAAGCGATCCGCGACCGCCGATATGGCAGTTCGGCGCCGCAATCTAGTACCGCGCGTCTTCCGTCACCGCTGTCGTTGCAACACCCAGCGTCTCCCGCACGGCATCTTCGAATGCAGCCAGGGCATCGTTGGACATCGCCGTGGACAGCTGCCGCACTGCCGCGGCCAACCGCGCAGCGCCGACGAATCCGCAGCTCGCCTGTAATTTGTGCAGTTCGTCGCGCGCCGAGCCGCCGGCTCCAGTTCGGACGGCGCGACCGATGCGCTCACACGCGCCGGGCAGTTCTTCTACAAACAACGCGCGAAGTGTCGCGACGTGAGCATGCTGACCGTTCAGCGCACGCAGCGCATCGGCGTCGTTCCACACTTCGATTGGGCTCGCACATCGAGTTGGCCCCACGAACGCAGTGGCGCAGGCGTTTGCATCGAGCGCCGCGCGGACGCACTGCAGCAGTGCCTGTCCCGTAAGCGGCTTGACGATCACCTGTGCAAAGCCCGCTGCTCGCAGCGCATCGTGCACTGCGGTGTCATGGCTTGCAGTGTGGGCAAGCGCCGGGGTGGACGGGGCGTGCGTGCGCAGCGCGGTAAGAAGCTCCACACCGGAGCCGTCAGGCAGATGCGCGTCGACCAGCCAGAGCGCATGCGCGCCAGTGGCACCGATCGCCAGTGCCTGTCGCATGCTTGCTGCGCAGTCCACATCGAGGCCGGCGCCCTCGAGCACCGCCGTCATGAACGCGCGGCTGGTGGCATCGTCTTCGACCAGCAGGATCCGGGTGGAAGGATTCATCGGTACATGGCGTCCTGGCCGTATGCTGCGTGCATGTCGAGCCGGATGGTACGCCACCTTTTCTGCGTGCTGCTGTTGTTGGGCGGCGTGCTGTGCGGGAGCGCGCACGCACGCACGGCGACGGCGCGGATTGCGCGCGTCACGACCGGCATCGCAACGCTGGAACAGGTCCAGGTGTCGCTCGCTTGGCCGCCGGAGGCGACGCACGGACGGTTGTCGCTTCGGGTCGCCCGCCTGGACGCACCAGCGATGGGCTACCGCTTCCGCGGGCTTGATTGGCAATGTGCTTTGCGCCGCGCGCGCGAGCGCGGGTGGGAGTGCACGGGCCCCGTGCGTGCGGGCAGGTCGAGTGCATCGATGCTGACGATCCGGCTCGACGCGCAGCGCACGGAAGCCCTGTTGTCCAGGGGCGGCTCTCAGCTTTTAGTCAAACGCGCCGCCTCATCACCCGACCTCACGCAGGTCGATCTGACCCGCGTGCCGCTCGCATGGACACAGGCGCTGCTGGCACGGGCCTGGCCTGAAGCGCGCATCACGGGAGGTGAAGCGGATGCGTCCTTGTCGGTAACGGCAGCATCGAACCAGCCACTGCGCATCGTTGGCCCGCTGGCACTTCGCGCAGCGGCGCTGGACACGCCTGACGGCAGCATCGCCGCCGAAAATGTCGGTGCGCGTCTGGATCTGGACCTCAGCTTCGGCGCAACCGACGATGTCCACATCGACGGGCGGCTGCAGGGCGGCGAACTGCTGTTCGGCAGCACCTATGTTGCACTCGCGCAGCGCGAGGTGGCCCTGCAGCTGGAAGCAGTCAACGAAGACGCGAGTGGATGGCGGCTGCCGAAGTGGCAGTGGTTGGACGGCAACGCCCTGCAGGCGGAAGGCAGCATCGCGTTCGACCGCGACCTGGAGGTGCAATCGCTGGACGTGGCGTACCGCAGCGCCGACCTGGGCGCGCTTGCGCCTGCGTACCTGTCGGGTTGGCTCGGCGCTGCCGGACTGGGCGAGCTGCAGCTGTCCGGGCAAGCGGATGGGCGGGTGGTGATGCATGAGGGTGCGTTGCAGGCCGCGAGCATCGGCCTCGACGCCTCGATCAAGGATCCGGGCGGCCGTTTCGCGTTCGACGGCATCAGCGGCGATGCCCGCTTCTCGGCGGGATCGCGCGTGCAGAGCACCTTGCGCTGGCGCGGCGGCGAGCTGTACGGACTCGCGTTCGGACCCGCGCGACTGCCCATGTCCAGCGAGGCGGGCGCGCTTGCGGTGAGCGAAGGCATATCGATTCCGATCCTCGGAGGGCATGCGCGATTCGACAATCTGCGCTTGAAGCCGCCGGCCGCCGGGCAGGGGATGGAGCTGGACTTCGGCCTGGCGCTTGATGCACTGGATGTCGCGCGGCTTGCAGAAACAGTAGGCGGGCCCGCGTTCGCCGGGCAGCTCAGCGGCCGCATTCCGCGCGCGCGTTACCGCGACAACCGGCTCGTTTTCGAGGGCGGGCTGGACATGCAGCTGTTCGATGGCCGCGTTGCCGTGTCGTCGTTGGAGATGGAGCGCCCGTTCGGCGTCGCGCCGACGCTGTCGGCGGACATCACGCTGGATGACCTGGACTTCGAGGCGCTCACCACGGTGCTCGGTTTCGGCACGATCACCGGCCGTCTCGACGGGCGCGTGGTGGGTCTGCGCCTGGTCGACTGGCAGCCGGTCGCATTCGACGCACGCCTGTACAGCGACCGCGCAGCCTCCCGCGCACGCCGGACCCCGCAGCGCATCAGCCAACGCGCGGTGCAGGATCTCTCGAGTGTCGGTGATGCGTCGTTGATGACGAGCCTGCAGTCGCAGTTGATCGGCCTTTTCGACGACTTCGGCTATTCGCGGATCGGGATTGCGTGCGTGCTGGCCGACGAGGTGTGCGCAATGGACGGGCTGGGTTCAGCGGGTCAGCGATTTATTATCGTTCAGGGCTCGGGCGTGCCGCGTCTCGAAGTGGTCGGCTTCAACCGCCGTGTGGACTGGCCGACACTCGTCGAGCGGCTCGCAGCGGTAGGCAAGGGTGATGTGAAACCGGTGGTCGATTGACGGCTGCGGGTGGTTTTTCAGACAGGAGAGTTCAGATGCATCGTTGGATAGGAGTTCCGGTGGCGGCCGCGATGCTGACGGCGTGCGTGACGATCAATGTGTATTTCCCTGCGGCCGAGGCGAAGGAAGCTGCGCGGGAATTCGTCGAGAAGGTGATCGGTGACGAGCCTGCCGCCCCGCAGGACAAAGCGCCCCCCGGCCGTCCAGGCGCGTTCCTTGAGACGCAGCGTTCGCCTGCGGCCCATCTCGCCATGCGTGTGGATCTGTGGTCGCTGGTTGGAATCGGTAGCGCACATGCGCAATCGCCTGACATCACGATCAGGACGCCCGCGATCCAGGCGATCCAGGCGCGCATGGCGGCGCGCTTCGATGCCGAACTGCGCGAGGGTTTCGATGCGGGCGCGCTCGGTTTCGCGGGCGACGGAACGATCGTCGTGCGCGACGCAAGCAAGCTGCCGTTGAAGAGCCGCGTCGCGGTGAATGCCGCGGTGGGCGACGACAACCGCGACCGCAAAGCGGTGTACCGCGAGGTCGCCGTGGCGAACGGCCATCCCGAATGGGAAGACCGCATCCGCGAAGTGTTCGCGAGGCAGTGGATCGAAAGCGCGCGGTCCGGCTGGTGGTACCAGAGCGGCGGCGCCTGGAAGCAGAAGTAACACCACCGTCCCTGCGTAGAAAAACCGGAACGCTGCCCCAACCGGGCGGCGTTCCGCATTACAGGGCCGACGCTCGGCGTGGACCATCTGCGACAATGGACGGCCCTGTGCAGTTGCCGTCGCCGTGGCCCGAATCGATAAAACCCCGTTCGAGATCGAAGTCACCGATCTCACCCATGACGGCCGCGGTGTTGCGCGCCGTGCCGACGGCAAGGCCGTATTCGTGGCCGGTGCATTGCCTGGCGAGCGTGTCATTGCCACGCAGACCGGCCGGCACCGCAGCTTCGACGAAGCGCGCGCGATCGAAGTGCTGGTCGCAGCGCCCGAGCGCGTGGTCCCGCGCTGTGCGCATTTCGGCACCTGCAGCGGCTGCGCGATGCAGCATTACGACGAGGCCCGGCAGATCCACGCCAAGCAGCGCGTGCTGATGGACAACCTCCAGCGCATCGGCCACGTGACGCCCGAAGCCGTGCTGCCGCCGCTGGTCGATGCCAGCTGGGGCTACCGCCGCAAGGGCCGTTTCTCCGTACGCCGCGTCGAAAAGAAGGACAAGACGCTGGTCGGGTTCCGCGAGACGGACCCGCGCTTCGTTGCCGACATCACGCAATGCCACACGGTGCTGCCGCAGATCGGCAGCAAGGTCGAGGCGATCGCCGCACTGATCGACAGCCTGCAGGCGCGACGCGATATCCCACAGATCGAATTCATCGCCGGCGACCCCACGCCCGACTTCAGCGGAATCGCTTTGACGATCCGCCATCTTTCGCCGCTGTCCGACAGCGACCGTGCGGCGCTGGTCGCGTTCGGTCAGCAGCACGGCTTTGCGATCTTCCTGCAGCCCGGCGGCCTCGATACCGTGCACCCGCTGTGGCCGGCCGATCCGAAGCTCTCGTTCGCGCTGCCGCAGTGGGATATCGAGTTCCGCTTCCGCCCGCTGGATTTCATCCAGGTCAACGCGGGCCTCAACGGACGCATGATCCAGGCGACGATCGACCTGCTCGATCTCAAGCCGGACGAGCGCGTGCTCGACCTGTTCGCGGGCCTGGGCAACTTCACACTTCCGCTCGCACGCCATGTGCGCGAGGTCGTCGGCGTGGAAGGCGAGGCCGGCCTGGTGCAGCGCGCGCGCGAAAATGCCGAACACAACGCGATCGCGAACGCGAAGTTCTACGCCGCCGATCTGGCGAAGGACCTCGCGTCCGAGCCGTGGATGCGCGAAGGCTTCGACAAGCTGCTGCTGGACCCACCCCGTTCGGGCGCCGACGTGGTGCTCGCGCAGCTGCCGCTCAAGCAGTTCAAGCGCATCGTGTATGTCAGCTGCCATCCCGCCTCGCTTGCGCGCGATGCCGGTTACCTCGTCAACGAGCGCGGCTGGAAGCTGCGGGCGGCCGGGGTCATGGACATGTTTCCGCACACGGCGCATGTGGAAAGCATCGCGATGTTCGAAGCGGGCCGCGCATAGACGCATGTGCGATGCACCACAACGCGTCCCCACGCGTGATTGAACACGCTTGCAGGCTGTCCAAGCGAAAGACCTGAGGAACCCACGATGGGCATCGAGATCGAACGCAAATTCCTGTTGACGGGTGATGGCTGGCGCACCGCGGCGCACAAGGTCGCGCCAATGGCGCAGGGTTACCTCAACGACGTCGCAGCGATGGACACCGGCGCGATGAAAGCCTCGGTGCGGGTGCGCATCGCGGGCGATGAGGCGTTCCTCAACCTCAAATCGCGCGAACTCGGCCATACGCGACAGGAGTTCGACTACCCGATCCCGGTGGACGATGCCCGGGCCTTGCTTG
>CADCUA010000268.1 GCA_902805755.1 uncultured Lysobacter sp. | reverse complement strand
CTCGAGCCGGAACTTGCGGCGCGGGAACAGCGCGGTGAGGTTCTCGAACAGGACCTTGTTCTTGCTCGCCTCGATCGGCTCGCCGTTGATCGTGTCGACGATCGACAGCGCGAAGTAGCGCTCGCCATCCTTCGGGAAGCGGATGCGGCCCGAGAGATGGTCGCCGGTGCGCAGGTTGAAGCGGCGGATCTGGCTGGGCGAGATGTAGGTGTCGTCCGGGCCGGCGAGGTAGCTCGCCTCGGCCGCGCGCAGGAAGCCGAAGCCGTCGGGCAGGATTTCCAGCACGCCGTCGGCGGCGACGCCTTCGCCATGGCGTGTCAGCACTTTCAGCAGCGCGAAGATCACGTCCTGCTTGCGTGCGCGGGCGACGCCTTCCTGGATGTTCAGCTGGTCGGCGATTTCCAGCAGCTTCGGCGCCGGCATGCGCTTGAGGTCGCCCAGCGAATAGGCCGGGAAGCCTTCCGGCACCTGCGGGTGCGGACGCGGCACGAAGTTGTCCTGGCGGTCGCCGTCATCGGCCATGCCACCCTCGCGGCCACCACGTTCGCGGTTGCGGTCGCGGCGGTTGCGGAAACGGTCGCGGCGGTTGCCGCGGGCGTCGACGCCATCACGCGAACCGTTATCGTCACCCTGGCCCTGGCCCTGGCCCTGGCCCTGGTTTTGACCTTGGCCTTGGGTCTGACCCTGGTTCTGGTTCTGGCTCTGGCCTTGAGCTTGGTTCTGCGCCTGGCCTTGGCCTTGCTGACCCTGGCCTTGGGCGTGGTTCTGCCCCTGGTTCGGCTGGCCCTGTCCGTGGCGCGGGTGGTGCGACTGGCCCTGGCCCTGACCGCCGCCGGCAGGCGCAGCGTTGTTGCCCGGGTTCGCCTCGGCATTCACAGCGGATGCCTCACGCATCGGCTGCTGCTCGCGCGCAGGCGGTGCGGGCATCACGTCACGTGCTTCAGTGGCCTCCCGCGGTTGGCGGGGCTCACGCGGTTCACGCGGCTCCCGGGCAGGCGCGGGCGCTGCGGCGCGCGGTTCGGCCGGCGCTTCCAGCGGCAACTGCTGGGTGCGCGACTCGGCCGGCGCGGCCTCGGCTTTCGGGGCGCGCGGCTTGCGCACGCGCTTTTCGGCGACTTCGCCGGCGTCAGGGGTGTTATCGGACAAGCGTCAAATCCTCGCTAAGCGGCGAGCGCTCGCGATGGCGAGCGGGGCGTCAGGGACGGGTACAGAAGACGGGGTGCGGCGGACGAATGCGCGCCGGATGTCGCGGAAGCTAGCACCGCCGTTGACTGATACGCAAGCGGCAGCCGGATAAGGCCACCGCCGGGGTTCACGCTTGCCGGGTGGCAATGGGTGGCGCTCAGAGCGCCTTGTCGATCATCTGGCTCAGTTGCGCCTTGCCGACCGCGCCGATCTGCGTGGCCTGCACCTGGCCGTCCTTGAACAGCAGCAGCATCGGAATCGAGCGCACGTGGTACTTCATCGCGGTCGTGCGGTTGTGGTCGACGTTGACCTTCACGATCTTCACGCGACCGTCGTAGGTCTGCGCGAGGTCGTCCAGTGCCGGCGCGATCATCTTGCACGGCCCGCACCATTCCGCCCAGAAATCCACCAGCACCGGCTCGCTGGACTGCAGCACGGCGGTGTCGAAATCGGCATCGCCGACATGCATGATTTTTTCGCTCACGGAATTCTCCTGCGGGGGACGGAACACATGGCCGCCGGCACCGCACGATGGCAGGCGGGGGCATACGGTAGACTGGGGCGGTTTCGCGGCATCGGCCGGCCATCACGCCCGCGCCGGCCCACCAACACGAAGCTCGTGTGGCACCCGACCGGTCCCGGCAGTCTGCGTCGCCGTCGTCTCCCACGCAAGCCACGATCCACGCCGCGCACCGCGCGCTGACAGAACAGGCCATGAGCGACAAGCCTTTAACCGATATCACCTTTTCTTCCTTCGATCTGCACCCGACGCTGCTGGACGGGCTCGAAGCTGCCGGGTTCTCCCGCACCACGCCGATCCAGGCGATGACACTGCCGCTCGCGCTGCAGGGCCGCGACGTCGCCGGCCAGGCCCAGACGGGCACCGGCAAGACGCTCGCGTTCCTGGTCACGGTCATCAACCGCCTGCTCACGCGCCCGGCGCTTGCCGACCGCAAGCCCGAGGATCCGCGCGCATTGATCCTGGCGCCGACGCGCGAGCTCGCGATCCAGATCCATAAGGACGCGGTGAAGTTCGGCAGCGACCTCGGGCTGAAGTTCGCGCTCGTCTACGGCGGCGTGGATTACGACAAGCAGCGCGAGCTGCTGCAGCAGGGCGCGGACGTGATCATCGCCACGCCGGGCCGGCTGATCGATTACGTCAAGCAGCACAAGGTCGTTTCGCTGCACGCCTGCGAGATCTGCGTGCTCGACGAAGCCGACCGCATGTTCGATCTGGGCTTCATCAAGGACATCCGCTTCCTGCTGCGGCGCATGCCGATCCGCACCGTGCGGCAGACGCTGCTGTTCTCGGCCACGCTCAGCCATCGCGTGCTGGAGCTTGCGTACGAGCACATGAACGAGCCGGAGAAGCTCGTCGTCGAGACCGAGTTCATCACTGCGGCGAAGGTGCGCCAGAAGGTCTACTACCCGTCGGACGAGGAAAAGCTGCCGCTGCTGATCGCGCTGCTCTCGCGTTCCGAGGGCGCGCGCACGATGGTGTTCGTCAACACCAAGGCGTTCGTCGAGCGCGTCGCGCGCTCGCTGGAGAAAGCCGGCTACCGCGTCGGCGTGCTCAGCGGCGACGTGCCGCAGAAAAAGCGCGAGTCGCTGCTCAAGAAGTTCCAGGCCGGCCAGCTCGAGATCCTCGTCGCGACCGACGTCGCCGCGCGCGGCCTGCACATCGACGGCGTGAGCCACGTCTACAACTACGACCTGCCGTTCGATGCCGAGGACTACGTGCACCGCATCGGTCGCACCGCGCGCCTGGGCGCCGAGGGCGATGCGATCAGCTTCGCCTGCGAGCGCTACGCGATGAGCCTGCCGGACATCGAGACCTACATCGAGCAGAAGCTGCCGACCGAGCAGGTCACGGCCGACATGCTGGTCGCATTGCCGCGTCCGAAGCGCGAGGCGATCGCGGCTGAAGCAGGGGACGATGAAGAGGAAAGCATCGGCGCGATCTTCAAGGAAGCGCGCGAGCAGCGCGCGGCCGAAGACGAGCGTCGCGGTGGCGGTCGTTCGCGCAGCGGCGCACCCGGCGGCGCCGGCGGTCGTGGCGAAGGCCGCAGCCGTGATCCGAACAAGCCGCGCACCCCGCGTCCGCCGCGTGCGCGCAGCGAACCGGTCGTGGATGCAC